>NZ_JBQKUM010000002.1:0-152192 GCF_054968605.1 Pseudoalteromonas sp. G5_S1_14_S5
ACCACTAGGGTGGCTTTTCTCTATTGGCTTCAATTATCTATCGACTATTTACTCTTACTTAAGCGACTCGTTCAACCATTACAGCTGCTGTCATATATGTCATTTACCCAGCTTGGGTTATCAATAAACGGGTTGCGGTTACCTTGCCATTTAACGGCTTTTTCATGGCGGTTACGTTCCCAATCATCGACAGGATCGGCGTTATGCCATTGTAGTAATGTGCACAGTTTTCCAACCTTAGGTTGCCCTGATGTGCTCGACATATCATCGACTAAGTATAAATTAGGCATTTTCGCGTCATTTCCTGCATAGCGTACGGCCATGTAGAAAAGCGAACGAGCGGTATCCCCTTTCACTGCATCGCGAGGTTCAAAGCTGTCGTAATCCGTTTTATTAAACGGTGATTTTGTCAATGGCGCTCCACCAAAATCAAAGTCTTTGTTTGAACGGATTGAGTTAATCTCAGCATCGGTTGGTTGAAGATGGTGAATGTCGGTATAACCCCACTGATCTTTACGCTTAAAACCAAAAGATTTTGGCCAAAGGTGCTCACGGTTCCAAGCATTCTTGTCGTTGTTGCCTGATGACGTAAAGTCTTTAGATTGTGAACGACCACTATAATACAAAATCACATTGCTCGGGTTATTCGGATCTTCGTTGGTGTCTTTCAAAGCAGACCACACCTGGGTATAAGTGAGTTGATTTTGCCCGCGAGCAGCAATCACACCAAGCACGTCTTTTAAGGCACTCCCGCTTAGCCCTTCAGCTTCAAGGTAGTAACCATCAGGGTAGCTAGTATTAGCAAGCGCAACTGGACTAAGAGCCGTCGAAATCAGCAAGAAGCTTAAATTTAAACGCATTTTCATTTTTTATTATCCTTGTTTTTGTTGTGTTTCACCCATCATTGATGAGTGCCCTCATACTCCACAAAACACAACTCATATGCAATTGGTTTGTTTATAAATCTTACTTGAGCTACAGCCTTAATATTTAAGCCGTAAGGTATAGCTGTATATAAACTTGCAATGATCCATGCTGCGAAGTGGGTACTTTGGGGTTGGTATGCTTACTTCCGAACGCGAATAAGCCGCTTGTTGTTCGTAATGCAGGGCAAAAGTGAGTCACTTGCGCCCTGCTATCTTCGGTTAAGTTAAGTTCGAGACAGATCTAGCCACGTCTTCCGCGCCTTTTTGTATCTCTTCGATCACAACAGATACGCTTTCTAGCCTATCGTTTGTTTCGATAGACGATTGACTGATCACTTCCATAGATTGAGTAATGTCGTTGGTTAGAGATAAGTTCTCTGCAACTACTCGACTGATTTCTTCTGTTGAGTCAGATGTTCTCGAAGCTAAAACCCTGACCTCATCAGCAACCACGGCAAAACCACGCCCGTATTCTCCAGCCCTGGCCGCCTCAATGGCTGCATTAAGCGCCAATAAATTCGTTTGATCAGCAATATTGCCAATGACCTGCACAATGTTTTCGATACTGCCCGATAATTCAGTCAGGCGACGAATTAGCTTTTCAGACTGCTCGATATCTTCAACTACATTTTTAGACAGCTCACGGGTCAATGCGAGAGAAGATTGCCCATCACTTGCCACTTGCGCAGTCTCTACTGCGGTACTGTAAGCAATAGAAGTCGCATCCGACGTCGCCTCTTCTTGCAACACTTCATTGGTAATATCGGAAGCAAACTTTACGACTTTATAGACATCGCCTCGCTCGTTCTTTATTGGGCTGTAAGAGGCTTGAATCCAAACTTTGCCACCATGTCGATCTTTTCTTAAGAAGCGACCAGTAAATGCTCGACCCGATTGCAGCTCTTGCCAAAAGTTAGGGTTTTCTTTGTAAAATTCGTCAAAACAGAACATCCGATGATTCTGCGAAATAACCTGTTCTTTTGAGTAACCCAAGGTTTTCAGGAAGTTGTCATTTGCATCCAAAATATTACCATCAGGCGTAAACGAAATAGTCGCAAAGGTTTGGTTGAGTGCTTCTAATAGCTCGCTATCTAGTGTCTGCTTTAAATGAGACTCGGTAACATCAGCAGCAACTTTAATCACCTTCTGCACTTCCCCATTTGAAATAATCGGACAATAACTAGCCTCGATATGGACTTGTCGCTTTCCTTTCGCATAACGAGGAAAAACGCCGCTTTTCTTTGAACCTGCTGCAAGGTCTCGCCAAAACTGCGTATAGTGCGAGGTATTCACTATCTCGTCAGAACAAAATAGTGAGTGATGTTTACCTTTTATTTCATCCAGTGAATAGCCCATCAATGTTAAGAATGGCTCACTCGCATCCAACACATGCCCGCGGGTATCAAAAGACACCATTGCTAAAGAGCGATTCAGTGAATCGACAATATCCATATTGTGATCAGATTGATCTGTGCTTTTTTCCTTCTTTTTAAAAAAAATGATACTGTCCACCTTAAAAAGTAATAATTAATTTAATGTTTTATACCCTGAGTCAAATAGGACTCAATTCCAATCGTGCCAATTTAGTTAACGACAGAAAGTTCTGCGATTGGCAAACTATTAGTAGGATGTGTGTTGAATTCGACTTTATGAAAGCCAAACAGTTGGACAATATCAATAAAGTTGTCCACGTTAATATTGGATAAACTGACCATTAATGGCTTAATTTGTTGTTGCTCATCTGAGAAGCATTGCTCTAGATGTGCCTGAGAGACATATAAAGTACTGGGAAGATATTCGGACACACCTTCATTAAGGTCTGCCGTTATTCCATGATCTTCTCTCAAATATTCCAGTAGATAGTGAAGTTTATGCATGTCATTCAACCTATCCCTGTAGCTTTGGGATAGCTCTCTAAGCTCACATAAACGCTCTTCAAGTAAGGCAGTACCATACTTGCCAGCCTGTATGATCGACTTTATCTCTTTCTTGATCGTTTTATATTTGATCTTATTTATTTTTGGCTTAAACCATCGCACCAATATCTGGTTTCGAACATCTCTAGAAACATGGTTTCTTGAGTTGGCAACCGAAATCCAAAGGTGCAATAAAGCGTTGTCTATCGTGGTTGAGAGTAAACGCTCGTATTTGTAACTCGACATTGTCACTCTTTATTCTCGAACTGCTACGTTCTGTAAAATCAACGAGGTTAATTACCTTGCCCATCTGTATCAAAACCGCCCAGACGGTGAATAACAATCCGGTTGATAATTAATATATGGATAAGGCACTAAGCCACACTGCATGGGTTTACTTATTAACGAATGCTTCGTTCCCATAACAATATTGTCGTGCACAAGCCTTTAATGTGACAGCACATTTATTAAACAAACTTAAGTTTATGATCAAATATTGGTCGGTAGTGCCAAATAAATACCAGAGAGTCGTACAGGGGCATATGATGTACTTTATGAACAAGTACTATTACAGCAGCTAGCGCAAACAACACATATGCGCTAGCTGACAAGCTTAGTGATGGCTCACTGTATAAGGTTAAATGAAAGCTATTGCGTCAAATCAGCCTTAATCTGATCAACTTGATTCGCCAGAGACGTATCTTGGAAATACTCACTGTGCGTTTTTCCTAAGTACAGCTTCTTGTTTTTAACGCGTTGATCCAACTTATCTTTAACAACAGTACCTTGTACTAACTTGTTATTTAGCTCGTCGGCGATCGCAGAGCTGGCTGATACTCCGTTTCCTTTCGTATCATAATAACGAACTTTGCCGATATTCTTATCAAATGGATCACAGTAGGCTATGTCTAAATCACCACTTTCAATAATGTTGTTATATTGGGCTTTGGTGATTGGTGCCTCTTTATTTGATGCGAATTGGCTACCTCGAACACACCAATTGATTCGGGTACCTACATCTGGGAAATACGCCGAAATTAAGTTAACGGCATAATATAAATCAGGGTCTGACAGATTTTGTTTTGCATAGATGTCAAGCACCTTACCGCCAACCACTTGATACTCAACGTCCCCATTGTCATAAGACTCTAAAAAGTAGCTGTTTCTAAACATATCACTGAAACTAACAGTATCAACTATACGCTCGCTACCTGAGCTGAAACTCTTCAATTGCTGCTTGTTCTGAATAGCTCCAGTAATGCTAGTGGTCACTAAACCAATCACTGTGTTTTCCTGAGAATCAATTTGCCAAGCAGTATAGTTTTTCCAATTTTGTTGAGGTGTGTTTTTAGCGGCATCAACACTGTATTGGTGCCTAAGCTCTGTAATGTCTTCACCCACCTTATTTACTTTAGCATAGGACTTGTAGCGACGAGCTTCGCAATCTTGATAGTTTGCATCATAGTAGAAGTAGCTGATCCAATCTTTTGCTTCAATCATTTCTTTGCTGTTCTCAGCATAGTCTACGATCCCATTTGCGCCATAAACGCCGTAAAAGCCTTTGAGGTCTTTTTGCTGCTTAAGTGATAACTCTTCATTAAATTTATCATCCCAGCCAATACTGTAAATATTAAATAAGTTTAAAGATTTGATGCACTCTTTGATATCAGTGCTGCCAATGGTATTTGCCGAATACATGGCAGGGCTGCTAGAGAACTTCTTTACTGCATCATCTTTTGGATCAGCCACACTACCTTTTGCTGGAGTGACCGACATTTGTGGCACTACTGTTTGTTTCTTTTGAGCCTGTGGCTCTGAATCACCGCCGCCACCTCCGCATGCAGAAAGTGTGGCAACTAACACTGATAATATTGAGATTCGGAACTTCAAGGTTTTCCTCGACAGGTTAAGCAAGTGGTAAATAAATCATCACCGAATTACCGAAAGAAAACTAAACACTTATATAACCAAATTAAAACCATTAAAGAATCAGGATTAGAGCTAAGCTCAAAATAATTGAATTTAGCCAACTAAAGCAGCAACTTAGATATGAAAATCAGTAACCTTCACAATGTCAATCTAAGTATTTGACTAAACCTATTACAACAAACGGTTCTTATACTATTCGGGAGTTTGACCCGAATAATTCTTGAACATACTGATGAAAAGACTGGCCTGATTGTAGCCTGATATTGCAACTTATTTGATAGACAGCCAACTTTTTTGTAGAACTATTGAATATAAGTATCAAACTCGCAATCACTATTCCGTCACACTCATGCCCTACTCAATTTGGTATGATGCCATAAAGAGCATTTATTTTTGAATTCAACTCTCGAAACATATCAATATGAGAAGCAAGATCGATAGACGAATCTATGTTCGGTGGAATGACATGAAAACTATCATTGGCAGCAATTGGGAAAGAAGATTAGTTGACGGGGGCACCAGAATTGTCTTCACTTTCACACCCAAGTTGCGCGAGTAACAAAGCACTAAACAAGACTAAAAACAAACCGCGTTGCATTAAATACCTTTTTGACTGATATAACGAATAAATTCTTCCAAAGTGAGTGGCTTAGAATAAAAGTAGCCTTGAATAGCGTCCACGCCTCTAGAGAGGAAATAGTGAACTTGGTCTTCAGTCTCAACACCTTCAACAATGCATGTTTGTTCCATCTTCTGGGATAATTCGATCAAGCTGTCTACAATGTGTGCAGACGCCGACTTATCACCGACTCGATCAACAAAACTTTTATCAATTTTGATAATTTGAAACTCATAATTCATTAAAGACTCTAAAGTTGCAAAGCCAGTGCCAAAATCGTCAAGTGCCAACTTGACACCCATCGCTCTAATGGATGCCAATAAACTCAACGTCAAGTCTGTATTAGCGAGAAGCTCTCGTTCCGTGAGTTCAAGGCATAATACTGAGCCTCTTGAAAAATGCCTGAGGAAGTTTTCGCAACTACTTACTATTGAAGGGCATCCAAGATGAGAAGCCGACACATTAAAACTAATCGAGAACTCAGGTGATAACTGATGCTCAATGTCACAAAGTCTCTTAGCCACAACCTCCATGATCTGCTCTGTAATTGGAATAATTAATCCACTTTCTTCAGCAAGCAATATAAAATCATCGGGTGGGATTAGGCCAAATTTGGGGTGAACCCATCGAACCAATACTTCTGCATGTTTAATTGTTCCATCATTGCTGACTATTGGCTGTATATAAGGAAAAAAATGATGCAATTTTATAGAATTTTTAATCTCTTTAAGCAAAAGTGCATCATCGTCACAACCAAAGTTAATAAAAAAATAGACAACAAGGGGTGAGAAAAATAATAAATACAAAAAGAAACTGCTACTAAATAAGTAGTAAGCCAAATCATAATAATGATAGTTAAATACCAGTGAATAAGGATATTGGCTTGATTCAACAGTGATGGTTTGACCAGAAAAATGTTCAACAAAGTGGTTGGACCCGATATAAGCATCGTTAATGTTAATATAAACGGTACCAAAATCGTAAAATTGATCAATAACATTCAACAGGGTATAAATATCCAATGTGGAATATGAACCGATGCGTTTAGAGTCGCTAACCATTAAGATAGAATCGATAGGATTCAAAGCTTGGCCTACCTTGAGCTTAAAAAAGTCACCTTTCCATTCTGGTAGCGAGAGGCTAAGACTTGAAATATTTGAGGAATAACACTCTCCTTCATCGTTGATCAACACCACTCCATTGATATATCGTGTGGTCAAAACTAAGTCATCCAAATATTTTTGATAGGTATAGCAACCATTAATAAAATGTTTACTTATTGTTCCTGCCCGAATAGCAGCGACTTCACCCGCTCTCACAATATTGTTTAGTTCGACGACTTTTTTATTTAAAGAGAGATTTATCGTCTCATAAATATTTTTTGATTGATAAGTAAAGCTAGCTAATGTTAGTACAACCAGAAAAACAATTGAAAATAGAATCCGCTTAATATAAAAAAGACGTTTTCTATCGAAAAGAATATTTTGTACCACACTTCCGCCTTTAAAAGCTCATATAGTAAGCTACTAGTACTACGACTAACAATGTAATTGCAAACACCCGCAGCGCTTGACTCACAGCCACGGCCTAGGTTAAGTATCGTTCAAACAAAATTATGATAACTCGTTTCTTCAGAAATCGAGAACCACTTATGCTATAGTGTAAATTATTTTTGACAACTTACTACCAACCAATTTTGTAATAGAAAACCACATACAAAACCTGAAAGGTAATCTTACATTGGATAAAAAGTTTTTTTTGAATTCCTAGGCCGTAAATTTAAAGTCAAATATCTGATAGCTTTAAAACCATAAAAATAATGTTGAAAATCAATAATTTAACCAGCACCACTCCAATAAGAACAAAGCTGAACTCATTCCCTTTCAACTCAAACGTTGCTTCCGTTACCGCTCTCTGTAAGCTTACGTTTGGTGACTACTTATGGTAAGGGCATAGCAAGGCAGCTACCTCCTCCAATACCCGCTCGAACCGTATGGCTGCTTCAACAGGAAAAAGGGAGGGAAATGCTCTGTTGTGCCTTTCATTGGGGCCAGAACACGCAACAAGGTCAGTTTAATTATTAATAAACTAATTTACCATGATTAACTCTACCCGTCGATTTAACGCCCTGCCCTCTGGTGTTAAATTTGTCGCTAAAAAATTTGATCCACCACGACCTTCAACGGATACTTGTTCTTTATTGATTCCATTAGCTTCTAACCAATTAGCCAATGATATAGCTCTTCTCTTCGAGAGTATAAGGTTATATTGATCAGTGCCTTTTGAATCTGTATACCCAATAACTTTAACTCTTAAACTTTTATCTTTTTTCAACCTTTCTAGCAACTTATGGTACTTTGCATGAGCATCGTCTCCGTTGACCACATCACTATCAAAAGCAAAGTAAAGTGCAGGGTAATGATGTTTTATTGGCGTATGAAGGGACGTTTGGCGATCTTGTAAGGGAAGCTTCTCTTTTTTGATGACATCAGTAGGGTTAACGACAACCGTTGTGTCATTTCCCTTACCTAAGTGAAACCTTAGACCGGAGATGAAACCATGGCTATTGTAAGTGCCGGTTGTACTTGAACCAATGTGATTGATGTACTGATAGCCAATATTGACTTCTACGTTGTTTGAAAGTTTATAAACACTGCCCACTTCCACTATTGGCGAAAAACCTGTTTCGTTTATCGACTTCTGTTGGTATTCAGTACTCATTCCCCATTGACCCACACCAACTCGTCCATAAAAATACAGATCGTCCTTTTGATAAAAATCATACCTTACTCCACTTTCAATGAAGGATACGTTTACATTTGTTCCATCACTACTACTGGGAACAATATGATATTGGTAACCTAAATCAATGCTTATATTTTCAGTGATATATAGCCCCCCATAGAGCCCCACAATAGCACCATTAGAAATAGTAGAAAGGGAATCTTGGTTATTGGCGTAACCGTACCCAACTTTTCCCCCTAAAAAAGACGCGTCATTGCTCTCATCGCTGCCTGAATAAGTGAGATGTGAAAATACGGACAGAAAAAAAATGACGATCGTGTTTTGAATAGATTTTTTCATAGGAATAATCTTTATCGATGTAAATAGAGGCTTTCAGAGTCGGTTGACTATATTTAATGGTCTTATTTTATATCTATAGCATAACAACTGAAGCGACCGAAAATATCCGACCTCCCCATCACGACAGCGAGATGAGGAGGAAAGAAAATAACAGACTACCTAGGCCTTGGTTTAGAGCCCTGCCCCCAAGACACCACGCGCCCGTCATTTTTTATTGCATGAAAAGCGCTACCAGATGAGTAAATATCTTTCACGTCTGTAAGATCAACACCGGTATTGTTTCTTCCTCCACACCGATCTTCACCCCAAACTTCTACGGTTCCATCAAATTTCAATGCCGCCAGAGCACTAGTATGATGGCAACCTGTTTTGAAGATTTTTTTAACATCTTTTAACATGTCGGAATGAAAATAATCCTGACTATAATCGCCCCAAATAATATTAGAGCCATCCGTTTTACGAATTAAAAAATTTGAAGTACTGTAAGGTAGAAATCGATCAAAACTAACGATATCTTTTACTTCTGAAAACCTCTCAGCTGGAACATCAACTCTTGAGCCATTGTCATTAATCCGACTCCCCCATATAGTCAGGGTATGGGTATCACGATCGAGTGCCGCAAATGCGTAGGCGTTCGATACTATTTTATCAATACCCTTTAATTGACTGGCCTCTGTTGTGTCCCCACCACGCTTCTTTGCACCCCAATTAATCACCGTTCCATCATGCTTTAACACGGCAAAGGCATGCTGTGTAGTTACTACCTTATCAATATTTTTTATATCGAGTTTTGTAGGCGTCGGGGTCGTACGTAATCTCTCATACGCCCTACCATGGGTGGAAGTGTTCCCCAGCTTATCAATCAGTACAACTTGTATAGGGTAACCAATAATATCTTCAATGTTTTGCGCAATTGGGTGAATGGAAGGACTAAATGCTCTCCAAACTGATCCGCAAACAAACACATCACCGTTTTCGAGCAAGATCAAGAAACCATTGCTCACGGCTTTAGCCTTTTTTACTCTGATCTTGCTCGTATCGATTCCACAAGACATTGTCTTCCCCCAGGATGTACCCCAAACTTCTATAGAACGGTCAGACTTAATAGCAAGCCAGCCATTATCGGTTCCAACTAATTCATCGACGCCTTGAACACCTTTAATATTTTGATGAGAAGCGTTTGTAGAAAATGTATAGGCCGTATTCGTAATATTATTGTTAGTTATGATACCAAAGCCAGGCGCAAACCAAGTGGAATCGGGTAGCACAAGGTTTGTTATGTTTTGATATTTCCGCACTTCTAACAAATTTGGTGGTACTACAGGTGTTCCAGCAGGAACGTTGCTGGCTATACCAACCGAACTCCAGATTATATCAGCGGTACCATCAGAACTCAGCGCGGCAATATAATCACTATCGAGGGCAGCAACTTTTATAACCCCTTTTTGTATAAATCGAGGTTGCCACACATTTGACCTTGCCTTAGATACTGAAGCAATAATAACAAGGTTGTCATTCGCGGCATTAGCACTGGCCTCGATAACCACTTCCCCATTTTGGTTAGTGGTACCAGTCATGCTGACTGTTCCCCCTGTTAGCTGACGAACTATCGGCTGAGATGTCGTAATGCCGTCTAACGCATTCCCTGACCAAGTAAAAGTCACGGCATGACCAGAGATAGTGTTATTATTTTTATCGGTAAGAATATAAGTCGCCTTTATCTTATCTGTGCCATTAGCGATTGCCGAAGAGACGGCTCCTGGCTTTATTTCTAATGAATTCACATTTGACGCATCGCCTATCAGCGTCACTAACGGGCTTTTTACCGAGTCTGATGAATCCGAAGCATCGATATAAAACGATCCCGCTTTGGTACCACGAACAAAGATTCTGATTTTCAGGGAGTCATTTGGATCGCTCTTAGAAGACAAGGTCACTTCCGTATCATCCAAAGTCTCGCGTTCTACCGTTAACGTCGGAGATTGGCTGATATCTTTTTTGGTTAAAGTCGCAACCCAATGGTCTTTGCCGTCGGCAACAGCGATATTAGTACGCATCCTCAATCCGAATGAGCTGTTCTGTACACAAGTGACATAGTATGGGCCGCTATTATTAGACACAGTATTGGCTTTAAGATCATAACTACCAAAAACAATGTTTCCGTTGTTGTTGGTTTGAGTCAGATAGTGTTTATCTTTTGGCCATTTTTTCTCTTTGACTAGCTTATCTTCCTCAACGTACAGTGATTGCATTTCACTCACGGTTGGCAGTCGCCCTCTGGATGCACAATACTGCTGCCCAGACTGATCGTTAAATGCAGAGAGTGTATTCTTAACGCCTGTATCCCACTCAGGGGCAACATGAAAAACGTCAAACACGCTTTGTATATACCGTTCTGGTGCCGTAAAAAACTCGAGACCAATCGCTATATGCTCCCAAGTTCGTGGCCTTAAGTCCGCATTCACTGTAATTTTCATTTGGCCCATACTATAGCCACCGTAATGGTCTGCGACGATGTAGCTAACGATATGCTCGCCAGCTTTTTGAGCTTTGAAAGTAAATTTAGTGTTAGTGACTGAGTCTTTATCAGTTGGTTGAACAACCCCCGTCATGCTTTGTACTGCCAAAAGTTGATAAGCTTGGCCATCAGGCTTAGTTATGGTCGCACCCGAAGTCTTTAAATCAATCGTCAGGCTGACACCGGCATCCACCTCTGTTTTATAGTCAAGATTTGGTTTGCCTATTTGTGGCGGTAAATTCACTTTATCAGAAATAGTGACATAGACAGCACCAACTTTATCCTGATCTGTTTTGCTAGGATGACTCAAGGTATAAACAATCCGATTCCAGCCCGACATTGTAGGCGGTTTATAGCTGAAGGTAGTGCCTGATTTATATACAACGGCCCCCTTATTATCGCCTTGAACATTTAACGCAGCTTGATCTAGCAATTGATAGCCTGCGGGAAAGTCGGTCGCTAGTAGCTGTTGAAGATTGATATCAACCGCACTGCCATCAACTTGTAACGCGCGCGATATCGGAGGTAACGTAGGTTGAAGTGCATTACTTGCAAATACAATCACTTCAGCCGAGGCAGATGCATCAAGTGAAGAAGCACTATACGTGTAACGGCATAACGACGGGTTACTTCGTACACTCACCTCAAAACCATGGTCTTTCACCGTCGCATCCTGGCAATCAGGATCCTCGGTTGTCACCGAGTTCACCTGAATAGAAGAGGTTTTGGATGAATACTTTGACAACTCAACATATTGAGTCCGACCCGGTGCGATAACTTCAAAGCCATCGCTCACTGTAAAGCCTTGTCTAACAGTACCTGAGTGAGTCGTGTCTGCTGCTGACGCACTCTTCTGTTCATCATCACTTTGATTACAAGCACTCACCAAAGTGATAAAAGTGATAATGAGCCAATGCTTGAGTTGGAATAGATTTCGTATGTCACTAAAAGTCTTTGTCATATATTAAATCCTCGGCTCGATGAGAAAGCGAAATATACCTCTATACTTGCCTGTTTTAAGTTCATTCAATTTCTTATTGTCAAAAAATATTCTCAAATTAAAGGGCAAAACGTTTAAGTTTCCGGCATTATCGATATATGTGCTCTGGACCTTTACGTTATTATCACGTAATAGTATTTTGTCTTTACAACGCAAACATTCGACACTAAAAGGTATGGTTTTATTCTCAGGTCCAATTAAATGATAATTCCCGGCATCTTCACTATACAAAGATAGTTTTAAGCCCAAAGGGAAAACTCCTTCAGCTCTGAATGTGCATAAAATATTGCCAGAAACATTATCCCTACGGTGGTATCTTGTCGTCATCGATTGATTTGATGTAAGACATGGTGATCTTACTGTGTTAAGCACAGCCGGTTTATAATTAACAGATAGCGTCAATGGCAAAGATAAAGTATGCCGAGCACGAACCCCAGACATTGGCACGACATAATCGTACTCGACCGTAATTGTTGACTGACCAGTATAAACACCTGAAGTAGCTTTAATGTCGGTGAATGATTTTAGTAGTGTACTTTTATCCACAGCCTTGAATATTGGCCGAAAATGAGTGAATGGGGTTGCATCAGTCGTTAGATTGATTAGGCTCTGCCCTTGCTTAACGCCATTAGCAATGATGCGAGCACCATCACGAATCAGCTGAGTAGAACCTGAACCCTTATAAGAGATGAGGTTGAGCACTTTTGGGCTCATGTACTCAAAGCCGATTATTTGGAGCGGAATAGAGACTGTTTTTCCTTTTCCCCTCAAAGTAATACTTTGGCTAGCACTAATCCGCGCTTGAGTAAAAGCCTTAGCACTAGGAAGACCATAACTTAGAAACCAATTACTAGGAACAAAGCCATTTACGACGCTTTCACTTTGATTCCAACGAACGTTATCGCCTCGAATATCTACAGTTAAAGAGACAGCTTGGGCGGGAGCAATAAATAATAATATCGCTACCGTTAAAAATAGATTCCACATTCCTTAACCTCTGGGGTTATTAAAATGATAGGTCTTTTCAACCCTGAATTTATTGGCATGAGAAATCAGAGATACCTCAAATTTGTTTTGATTCTTCATCTTCTCAGGCAATTCAAGGACTAACCTTCGGCCAGACAGTACAACAACTGAAACAGTACACTCACTTTTTTCCATCTCTTCTGTATTATCATCACAACTGTTGACTGATGCGCTGAAATACCCCTTACCGTAGTTAAAAATCTCCACTTTATCGCCGAGATATGTAAACTCATATTCAATAGGTGGGGTTTGTTTGGCAGGTAAAACGACAAAAGGGGCAAAACCAAAAGTCACAAGAACTGGATTCTCTATCCCCTCATTAGCCTCACTTATATAAGGTGTTGGAATAATATTTAGCTGGTAAATCCGGTCTTCGTGATCAGACCATTCGCTCATTGGTAAGATATTCCTCACAAGAATTTTTTTATGAAATCCAGGATCAATGATTGTACGCGCAGGCGTTGCTTCAACTTCCCATTTTTCTATATTATTTCGAGTATAAGGTTCAAAGGTAAAGTCTCCATTTTCCAAATTCACTTTATTAATTGTGACATTGATAAACTGACGTTTGCTATCAGAATTGGTTACGACTAGCTCTGCCTTACCCTTGGAATCTGCAAAACTTACCATCGTATCAATTGAAATAGCATAAACTCGGGCGCTAAGTAGAATAATCGCAAGCACCGAAGCACTTATTAGTGTATTTTTTAAATTAGACATCATTGACATAACCTTTTACTAACTAGAACAGCGAGCAGATATAAAATAACTATTTATTCTCGATTGAGAAAAGACACACGGACCTTCAGATGAAGATAATTGGTAAGTTCCTTTGTTAATAAACTTAACTCTAAAAACACCATCATTAGATAGGGCTTCTACCCCTCGACAATCATCACCAATACATTGTAAGTTTGTCACTGGTTTGCCTTGATTATCACTAACAACATATATTCGACTATTGTATTGATTAATTTGGCTATCGACTATTAATACTGTGCTAGGGTACATTATCTGAGTACGCGAAGGGTCACTAATATCTAGGTTTTGATATTCAGCATTGAGTTGGATTGTCACTTCATTGTAAGGCTGTAAGCTCACAATATGCTCGGATATTGCATCAAACTCCCCCATAGATTTACTTCCATTATCGGAAATGACATCGTAATCGACAGTCATGCTCTCTAAACCCTGGATTTCAGGAGACAAAATTGCGAATGATTCGCCAGTTTCATCGGTGAAGTTAACGCTATCTTCAGTAATAATTTGAGTACCCGTAAATGAACCACTAAACATTTTAATATCATTGGTTCCGGTATAACCATAAGCATTAAAATGGCCGTACCCCTCTTTCTTAAACAATTGCGCAGAAAGAGAAGTCTCTGGCTCGTTCGTTCCCACGGAGCCAGTAACAGTACCTGAATAATCTAAGCTATCACTAGAGTGAGAGTAAGTAAGCGCCGTCTCTGTTCGTTCATTACCGTTTTTTTCAAAGTTAGTCGAGAATTGTGCCGTCAAATCACGACTAAAGTTATAAGATAGATAGATATTCGTTGAAAAATTATCCGGCGTTGAGTTATCCATCATATTATAGTTGAGACTGAGACCAATATTGCCCCATGATGTCGCCTTCGACCAACCTGCACTTAAATTATTACTGGTATAGCTACTATTAAAGTCAGAGTTTCCCTCCATTGCTCCTTTATTCTCTGAGTGTCTATAACTTAAGTAACCAGTACCATGAAAAATCTCTGCTGTTGTACCAATATCATAACGTAAAAAAGAACTTGGACTGTATAGTTGTGATGCTAGGTCAAGGGCTAATGAACGAGTGTTTTTTTCTAAGGACTCGACAGACAAAGACAGACCAAAGTTAAAATCCAATGTGGCTGACTGATATGTATCCCCGGTTGAAAAATAGCCCGCGACATAGTCAAGAGAAGTAGATTCCTGGAAAAAATATTTCGCCCCGACATTGGTATAAATATCATCTTTGTCGTGGAAAGTTAATCCACTTGCCAAAAGAAGGTTTTCATTCCATTTATATGTTGAACGAAACTGACCAAAGTTCAATGAAGACATTTCGTTGAAATTATCACTCGTGACATCAAGCTGACCGACACTCAAGACATAGTCAACGCCCCTAATAGGCAGGTACAGGTCAGGAGTGTTCACAACTCGTCTTGTTTCGTCGACTAAAACCTGATCACCAGACTTCAACACTAATCTGACATCGTAACTGCCATTAGGTAACTCACTGTAATTAATGAATTGTTGGCCTGACGAAACAGCACGAGAAATCAACAAACGATCATCTTGATAAACATCTAACTGACCTGCTCGTAAAGCCATAAAGTACAATTTTAATTGATTGGCTTGACCACCCCGAACTAAATTCCCACTGGTACCATAACTGATCCCCGTTGATGCATAGTTTGCCGTTTGATTAAGAAAGTCACTGGTATTAAAGGGTTCGTTAGTACTGGTGTAACCTGCAAACACCCGATATGCGTCAAATTCATAATCATAGCCTGCTCTATAAATATCGCCTTTTGAGTGAGAATTTAGTTGTGACTCAACTTGAATAAAACCAAATGGCAAGCCTATCGTCGTATCATTCTCTGTACTCAAAGAGTTGTTCAAACCTGAACCAGCTTGAGTGTAAATACGCATTTGATTAATCAAAGCATTTTGCTGGCGCAATGCCGTATAATAAGAATTATTTCTGCCAGACACTGAAAAAACATTAGAACCAAGAAATACTTTCAACAAACTATTGTCGTAATCAAATGTATATTTAACCGAGTGCAAAGTGTTATTAGGTATACAATCAACAATACTCCCTTTACAGGTAATGTCGGTTGAAACACCTTTTAAGAGGTCAGAAACAATACTATTAACAACCTCATCCTTCAAATTCATCGAGCCTAAAAACCCCTGAACCTTTGATTCATCGCCAATAGTTATCCGAAAATCATCATAGGTAACAAGAGCATTAACTATAATGCTTTCCCTCTCTCCAAAAATTTGGATTTTAATATTTCTTTTTTTTTCAGAAAATAAGTCATCAAACCCTTCAGGGTATTGTAAAGCTAGTGTTACACTTGGAAATGTAATAGTTAACAAACAAAAAACAACAGCAATTCGCATACTACCTATTCCTTAAATTCTTGCTCTTGCCATTATTGAAAGACGACCTTGACACACTTGAAATTGGTTTACTTGATTAACATCATAAACATCAACACTCAGTGTATGGTTTGATTCATTATCATTATTTTTAAATTTCAACGCTTTTGAAACTGAAAATTCCGTATCATCAACCTTAAACATAACCTTCGGCTTCGGTAAAGTTTCACTTTTTGATTCCGTTTTGCAATATGTTTCAGCATTTAACAATGTTAAGGAATAATTATCAAGGGCGGACTTAGAAATCGTCGACTTTACTGTAAATGGGATCTTAAGAACCTTAAATTTATTCTTCCCACTCTGATATTCCAGAGTAAAATCAGACTGAGGAGTAACAATATCTAGACCATTAATCTTTCTTTCTGAATATATATCAACAGATAAATTAACCTTTCCAACGAAAGCTGCTACTGAACCAGAAAAACTGAATATTATAAAAGAAAACATTAATAGCCTAGACATTATTTACCGCCTATAATCTTGAATCACTAACAACCACCGCTGCATACAGTGAGACATAATCTCCCGCAGCAGGAATATCAGCCGTATTGGACGTATGTGCTTTTACTGATAACCTTGTGACGCCTTTTGTTTCTGGTGACTCTACTTTTTTCGTCAATGTAGAACCGTTTGCAGTAATTTCGAAGTAACCGTCTACCGCTTGCTCTCTGAGCATGTTACTGCTATTAGATATTCTTATAGAAGTTAGGGTGTACTTATAGAAAGCTTCTTGATTAATGTCTATTGTATTACCATTCATTTTAAATACATTAAAATCAATTACACTGGCATTTTTTAAAGTAACTTTATTACTTCTATCCACAGTAAAATCTAACTTCCCCGCCTCTGGTTCAGTACCTGTTGGACTTGCAATTGCGTAGCTTTGTCCTGTTGGAGCAGGTGGAACCGTGCCCTGCCAAACGAATGTACGAGAAGCATCAACGGCTGCTAATGCTGGGAACGAAATTGAAACAGCTAATGCGACAAGTGCAATGTTTTTTTTATAATTTCTTACCATACTGACCTCTATTAATTACAACATTAATTAACAACTAATTGATCAAACAAACATCTAATCAATAATTAAATATTCACAAACAAAAACTAACAAGTCAACATGGAATTTAACAAAACAACAGGTAATACCAGTTAAATATATTAGTCAATTAACTCTAAAAACTTATTTCTCATCAAAAAAAATAAGCAAATCGATAACAAGCAACATCATATTTTAATAGATACTATGCATTCCCTTGTAATTTAATCATCACATAAACACATTATTATAACGTGTATAATAAGATGAAATTGAATAATCACAGCCGTTATTCAGAAAAAATTGATAGAAAATCTAAAACTTTATTATTTACAGAGATTTACTAATACTATTATCAGGAAATCCAAACTTCACTGCTGAACAACCTGGTAGAAAATCTCTGTATGAATGAATTTTATCAATCTGAAGGGTAGGCGCATATCCATATTAAGATAGTCAATAATAGTCTCAACATCTGACTGCTGTCATTACTGAAAATTATGACACCAAATGCTCTCGGGCTATCTTGTATAGACACTCAATATTTAAAATAATCTAAAAACTACCATGAAGAATAATTATAATCTTATACTATCAGAATAGGTTTACGGATTATCGGTTTGAGAAATGAAACATCCGATATTTTGGACATTGAGAACCCAACCAACGTGAACATTCAATTACGCTAGGTGCAATATTAATCATATTGGTAAAGCAGGGTTCCTCTACTGATTATGAGATGGGATTTGCAACAGTAATCGGTTTATAAAATATAATATACAGCCAAGAAAGATTTAGCAGTCTATTTTAAAAGTTTCTTATAAATTTCGATAATATTATCTACAGTAAAACTCATATTTTCTGAAGATAACATAACACCAGGGTATGCGTTTAAACTGACTAATACAACTAAGTAACTTTCATAATCGGTTGATTCTACATCTGTACAAAGTTTTAGATAAGAGTAAATGATATCAAAAAACTCTTCCTTAATGTCGGACTTTAATAGAATCAACTTGTTTATTGAAACTGAATATCTGTAGTTCTCCACAAAAATAGATGTAAAAATAAGGACCAACTCTTTGAAGGTCAACTTATCAATTAATCTAATTCGTTGTTCAAGTATGTAGGCGTATGATTCAATAAACAATTGTTCTTTGTTTTCATAGTAATAATATAATAGTGACGACGATACATTTGCAGATTTAGCAATCTCTGCGATTTTAACATCACTATAACTTAATGAGGAAAAGTGTAAAAAAGCACTTTCCATTATTTTATTTCTTTTTAAAAGTTCCTTTGATTTCATTAAAGCTCTCTATTTCAAAAAATAAATCTGGTCAATTTATAGAATAAGACTTTCAATTTAACCACTAAAAACATAGGTCAATTATTAACAGTCACATAAAAATGTCAAATTATAAAATTGACAAAAAACTCATTCGACCAGTTGTTAATTAAAAGTTAAAACCTGAGAAAGCGACACTTTTGGTAGTGGATTTTCAGTAGGAATCATAAAAAATTAATTTTTAAAGGTAATTTTGTGATCTTTTTTGCGAGGCAAAACAGGAAACTATAGTTCAAAGTAAACTTTAAAGTTGAAAATAAAGGCGATAAATTCAATATTTTTTTTCTGACTTAAATTGACTTAGTGTAAAAAAGATAATGAGAATCATTTACTACGTCAGAAATCTGGTTCATCTACCAAATAAAGGCCTTTTTATTCAATCTATATTCTTGTATAGGGCTTTTAATTTGCTAACTATCAAATTTATTTAGAGAGGGGTGAACATGACCTCTAAATCCTTGATGTCATATATACACTTGAATTTTCCTTAATCAAGTATAAGGAAATGTAAGCATTCTAATTAGATATTTAATCTATGATTCCATTTACAGTCATTTTTGGAACTGAGATCAAATATTGTTTAATCGTATGTATGAATAGATGAAGAAGGCGTTGTTGTCTAAAATAGTTGAACCTTTTCCAAGTCCTGCGATCTGATCATTTGAAACGATTGGAATGGTGGTGATATGGGTAAATCGAACAAGAAGATAACTAACTGGTCGGAGTACAACAAGGCTCTTTGTAAACGTGGTTCGGTTACATTCTGGATAGAGGATTCAGCCGTAGATGCCTGGCGATGTAAAACTCATCATGGTAAGCGTGAGAGAGGCTTTCAGTACTCTGATACTGCGATTGAAACCGCCTTGATGATTAAGGGCATCTTCTCTCTTCCTTTACGTGCTCTTCAATGCTTTATCGACTCTAACTTTGAGCTATTAGATGTTCCACTAACGTCCCCTGACTACAGCTGTATCAGTAAACGCTCGAAGACAGTTCAGGTCAAATATCGCAATAAATCGAGAGGAGCTATTCGCCATATAGCCCATGATTCTACTGGCCTCAAAGTCTTTGGTGAGGGTGAGTGAAAGTGAAAAAGCATGGTGCAGAAAAATGTAGGACATGGCGCAAACTGCACTTAGCTGTAGATGTGGATACTCACGAAACGATGAGTGCGGAAGTCGGTCTTGTAAATGTAGGCGATAGTGGAGTGTTAACGACGTTACTCAACCCCCTACGTAGAAAGGTCGCTGCCGTATCCGCCGATGGAGCATATGACACAAAAATTGCCTCGAGACTCTGAAAAATAAAGACTGTACTCCGTTAATACCGCCTCGAAATAATGTAGCTCTTTGGGAAGACGGTCATCCCAGAAACAAAGCGGTCATGGCTCTGAGAGATGGAACAATATCGGAATGGAGAACACAGTCTGGTTATCACTATCGTTCAATATCTGAAACTGTTATGTCCCGATATAAAGGACTAACAAGCGGTAATTGAGCTTGAGATGTTACAACGCTCAAGTGGGTGAAATCATGGCGAATGTCAAAGCGATTAACAAAGTCATAGGACTAGGTATGCCCGTTAGAAGCTAACGGCTAGCTATATATGGTGTCGTTGATCTTCAAGCTGATTCGATCAACAACGCCACCATAAACTAGCGAGTACTACTTAAGCAACTTATTATAGGCTTCAATCAAATTTTGCATCTTAAATTTAGCTTCCTTGGGACATGACATTATTTCCTGACTAGATATCAAGCCCATTAGAACCGCTAAATACGTATCGTAATCTGTCAATTTAATATCACTACATAACTTAAAGCAAGAATATACAACTTCATGTATATCATGCTTAGCATCGCGATTAGAAGAAGCAACCTCACTAATTGATGCAGAGAACTTATAGTTTTCTAGGAAAACTGATGTATACAATAACACTAACTTCTTAAAAGTAAGCTTACTAACCGACTTTACTCTTTGATTTATAATATGAGCGTAAGACTCTACAAATAAGTGCTCTTTATTTTCATAATAATAATAAATCAAGGATGGCGAAACACCTGCCGAGTTTGCGATTGCGTTTACTTTTACATTTCTATAACTAGTTTTTGAAAAATGGGCTATTGCACTTTGAAGTATTTTTTTTCTTTTTACCGCTTCACTTGAGTTCATGTTTTTGTACGATTCAATATTGACTTATTTAAATCAACTATGATTTTCAATGAAAAGCTAGATTTATGTAAACCCACCCTAACTATTCACATAGAAAATACATAATTAACGCCATGTTCACTTAACTAAACACTTTAAATTATATTGCTGTAGATAAAAGCATTACAATTAAGAGTCTTTACCATCGCACACCGAATTGCTTATCAAACCATCGCCCTACACTGCATTACTTTCGTCATCAAGGCTATTGGTTAAACCAATAACCACTGCAATAAAAACTAAGAGTAATACTGATGTACTGTCTATCCACCTTAATGATCAGACCAGTTTTAGAACGCTTAAATGATAAGCTCTCCATTAGGTACTTTGTTAGTTAAAAACGGAGCGCATTAACCTCTAAATCAAACAAAAAAAACTAATTAAAATATAACAAAAACCTAAAAATATATAAAAATATATAAAAAAAGCCACAAGTTACTGATAACAATATCAAAATACAATCATAAATATTTACAGAAAGTCCATAACAACTTCAACGCCTATTCTCGGCCTGGCCTAACTAGCTATGTCTTAGTTGCATATCAAACAACCAACTTATGCCGCTTTATATTAATATATCTCAATATGATCGTTTTTAGCTTCTGGAGGAAAGCCTCTTTTCATCCTTTAGTCATTTTGATTAAGTCTCTCCTTTCCCCTTTAAAGAAAATACTTTAAGTGTCATAGTTCTGTATTTTACTTATATAAGGTAGCACTGGGATAATATTTACTATAATTGCTTATTCTTAATATTTTGCAATGCCCGTAGTTAATCACAACAAACGGTTTTTATACTGCTCAGGAGTTTGACCTGAATACTTCTTGAACATACTGATAAAAGGGCTGGCTTGATTATAGCCTAGCGTAAGCGCAACTTCTTTAACCGATTGTCCATTTCTTAGCAGCTCCATTGAGTATAAATAACGAACACGCAGTCGCCATTCAGTAAAACTCATGCCCAGTTCACTTTGGCAATGGCGTGACAAAGTGCGCTCGGTAGTATGGACTTTCTCCGCCCAATCTTTCAACGAAACTGCATCCGTTGGGTTTTCTTCTATCGCCGCTAAAATAGGCGCAAGGTATTTGTTGTCGGTTGAAGGTAAGAAGTGGTGTTCAACTTGACGCTCTGCGAGTTGATCCAATAAGACCTGAACCAGTCTCTTATCTGGTTCGGTTTGTGCCACGTTAATATCACGCTGACGAAAGTCATCAATGATCGAAGAGACTATCGGCGTAATCTTAATTAGGCTGGTCTTTTCTGGCAGATGCTGAGTTAGCTCAGGGGCGATATTCAGTGAGCAGTAATCAAGAGGTTTACGGTTATAACTGCAGTGCCTAACCCCTGCTGGCACCCAAATTGCGAGATGCGGCGGCGCCAAGAAGCGAGTTCCCTCTGCCTCCATTTCAAGAATCCCACCACTGATCAACTGAACCTGTCCCCAAGGGTGACTGTGGACACGCGTTTCAGTATTCGATAAGAACGCTTCAAAATTCATAAATACGTTGGATGGTGCCTTATCAATTGATAAGGATGGATGAAGGTTTCTTCGGTGTTTTTTCAAACTTGTCTTCCTATCGCGCCTTATGTCTTTTTAAAGATATCTGTAAGTATAACGACCTGTCAAACTAGCCGCATCAACTCATTTTGCGATGGAATTCACATGCATTATCTTTTACCTTTTTTCACAGTCTGTATCTGGGGTGCCAATGCGATAGTCAACAAGCTCGCAGCAAGCACTATCGAACCAAGCGCGATGAGTTTTTACCGTTGGTTTATTGCGATGTTAATTCTGACTCCTTTCTGCATTCGCTCGGTTATTAAACAGTGGCCAATCATTAAAGCTAACTTATCAAAGCTAGCTTTCCTTGGCTTTCTAGGCATGGTGTTGAACCAATCTTTAGGTTACTACGCAGGCTTAACGACTTCCGCTTCGAACATGGCTTTGATTACATCATTAGTGCCATTGATCAGCGTATTCCTTAGCGTTCCACTGCTTAACAAGTCGATTTCAAGTTTGAGTATTGTAGGCGGTGTGTTGTCTCTTTCAGGCCTAGCATTAATGCTTGGCAAAGGCGATCCTCTATTCTTCATCCACCAGGAGTTAACGCAGGGTGATGGCTACATGTTAATCGCAGCTTGCGTGTATGCTTCTTACTGCGTGTTGCTAAAACGTTGGAAAATGCCTATAAGTAATTGGGTAGTTATCTACATGCAAGGGATATTCGCGGTCGCGATGCTGGCACCACTTTGGCTAACGAGCGAGCAGCTAGTGCCTTCACAACAAGCCATTCCTTTGATTGCTTATGCAGCTGTAGCGGCTTCTATTTTGGCCCCTTGGATGTGGGTTAAAGCAATTGATACGATTGGTGCTGATTCAAGCGCGATGTTCATGAACTTAATGCCTGTAGTCGCGATTGTATTGGCATCGACATGGTTAGGCGAAGAGATCAACCAGTTCCATATCATTGGCGGTATCATGGTCGTTTCTGGTGTTATCCTTGCTCAAGTAAAAAGAAAGCCAAGGCTGGAAGCGCCACTACCTCAAGAAAGTTAGGGCTAACTTCCCATGCTTTGAGCTATCTACACAAGAACAAGTTCTACTTAAGAATGCCTGCGCAATCCCGCAGGCATTTCTACCTAGGTTTATCATCTCAAAACGCTGAGCTTATTCGTTATCAGTCTGGTGAGATTGATATGACCAATCGCGTACAGTTTGAGTACTACCAAAATTTGTCAAAGAGAGCCCTGAGCAAATTAAAGCGCAAGCTTTGCTGGGTTCTTATGTCTACTCATTCAACACGCGTCAGGCACCATTTGATGATGTCAGAGTACGTCAAGCACTAAGCATGGCCGTCGACCGTGAGATATTAGTAGATAAGGTAACAGGACAAGGTGAACCCGAAGCCTACCGCATGACACCGAATAATATTCCTAACTACACGGCCCCGACATCCTTATTTGAAGCATTAAATAGTGTCGAACGCCAAGCCAAAGCGCATAGCTACTTGAAGAAGCTGGATACAACAAAGCAAATCCTCTGAAATTCACACTCACCTATAACACCAGCGAGAACCCAAAAAATTTCCATCGCAATTGCCTCAATGTGGAAGCCTCTTGGGGTAAACGTTGAATTACAAAACATGGAATGGAAAGGATACGTCGCAGCGAAAGGAACTGGAGACTATCAACTTGCTCGTTCATGGGCATTTGGCGATTACCCTGAACCCTCTGCTCTTCTAGAAGCATTAACTTGCGTTCATACAGCAAACGAAAGTGGTTTCTGTAATCCAGAATACGATGAGCTTTTACAGCAAGCAAAACGGAAGATCAGGCTAATCGCTTTGCTTTATAACAGCATGCTGAGCCGATATTAAACGAACCTGCAGGAGTTATGCCTCTTTATCACTACAATCACACCCGATTAGTGCGAAATACCCTCAAAGGCTTCCCAAACAACAATCCGAAGGGAAATATCTACGCCAAGGATCTATACTTCATACAAAAGTAAAAGTGAGCTCAACAACAAAGACATTTAACTACCACTTTAGTGGTAATAAATATAGAATCACTTTAACGAACCAGATACAACAACGGTTAGTTGGCTAATATTATAAAGGTACCGCGATGAGTACCTAGCGGCTTAAAACACCTAGCATTACGCTAGGTGTTTTTTCAGTATTGAACTCCATGCTCCCTATTCCAGTGCCTCATAAGCACAACAAACAACAATCTTCATCTGCTTGTCATCCGTTTGAAAAAATACTCGTAACCTTGTGAATATCCGCTTTAAATTATGTCGTCTTAAGTATATTGTTATTAGCAAGTAACACGTATGTTATGCAATAAAATAATAATGAAGGAAGACACATGAGCAGTAACAATAGCCGACAAGATGGTAAACGAGACGTTACTCTGCGTTTTTTAGCTGAACCCGGGGATGTGAACTTTGGTGGTAAGGTTCATGGTGGCGCAGCAATGAAATGGATCGATTTAGCGGCCTATGCTTGCTCTGCAGGATGGAGTGGTAAATATTGCATTACAGCCTACGCTGGTGGTATTCGATTTGTTGCCCCAATCCATGTAGGTAACTTGGTAGAAGTAAGTGCTAAAGTCATCTATACCGGTTCCTCTTCTATGCATATTGCTATCGATGTACAAGCCAGCGACCCTAAAGAATTGAATAACCGACTAACCACTCACTGTATTGTTATTATGGTTGCGGTGGATGAAAATGGTAACCCAACTAAAGTCCCAGAATGGATTCCAGAAACACCAGAAGACATCGAACTAAGAAATTCAGCTATTCGCCTCATGAACATGCGAAAGCAGATTGGTGAAGAGATGGAAGCGCATGTGAAGTACCTGAAATAAGGTCGATCATTAGGGCTACAGCATCCTTTAATAACTAGCCTTTCAGCCCTCAAACTGTTTCAATGCCAAGCACTCGCTTGGCATTCGTTTATCTAACCCTACCTTCCTATCTAATAAGCCCCAAAAGCACTCTGTTTCGCTCATAGAACGTGATTATCAGCCAACACTTAGGAATGAATTGCCCTAAGCTCAATGATTTATTTTGACTGTAATAAAGTCGTCATTTTGCTCTGGTTAAATACCGCCAATCATAATGGATGTATTAAATTTCCCGGAGCCATACTTGAGCGTCACACGCCCCACTCTTAGCGAAGCTACACTGAACAATTTGAAGACTGTTGAGTACCAATGGGTTAGAACTTTGTACGTCGAAGGCTACGACAGTAATGAGATCAACCACTACATCCAAACCTGTTTCGGCGGTGACTCGACGTTTGCGGACCTGTTTCGTCGCGTGGCCTTGGATCAAGCAAGTATCTATGTATTGCTGCAACACCTTGGATGTGCTCCTTCAAGTAAAGAGTTCTAACTCAATACTCAACCAAACACCTCACAAAACCAATACCCAAAGCACCTTATATAAGCGCATAAAATAACGAGCAAAAAATCTAAAAGGCACAGTTGTGTCTATGTCCTTTTTTTATGCAATATCTATAGTTGTTGCATACAAATCATTGAAGTTTCACGCAATGGAATATTTGCAATATATCAATAGACTAATCGCCCCATATACTGAGTGTCTGATTTGTTAGACTAGTTCTTTCCTCAAGTAACCGAGATGATGCAATCAATGTTTAGGAGAGAAGTGACTCGAAACTTTGAATACTTAAGCCGTTGTAAACATAACAACCGCGCTGGTTAGACTGTTAACGAGTAAAGCTGACACAAAGGTAAGATTAAAAAACAGCAGGCATAAAAAAACCCAAGTAAATACCTGGGTTAGAGTTACAAAAACCACTAATCATTAATAGCGTAAGGAACCTGATTAGTAGCCAGCTATGCGTAACCTGAGGGTTATTTTTATTACTGATCGGCGGCCAAACCAAATGGTGTAATAAAAATGCCAATATAGAGCGACCTAATGGTCGCTCTTTTTCTTTCTTATAGGATACAGCTTATCCTTTTACACCACCTGCAGTCAAACCACCAACTAACCAACGTTGCGCAAGTAAGAACACAATAGTGATAGGAAGCGCTGAAAGCACAGCCGCTGCCGCAAAGTCACCCCATAAGTAGTTCTGAGGGTATAGGTATTGCTGCATACCTACTGCTAGCGTGTAAGAGTTCACATCAGTAAGTAGGATAGACGCTACTGGAACCTCACCAACTGTCGCAATGAAAGATAGGATAAACACTACCGCTAGAATTGGCACAGACAGCGGCAGTAGAACCAGTCTGAATGCTTGCCATGGCGTAGCACCGTCTAGTGCTGCCGCTTCTTCTAGAGAGTTATCAATCGTCTCAAAGTAGCCTTTAATCGTCCATACGTGCAATGCAATACCGCCTAAGTAAGAGAAGATCAAACCACCATGCGTATTCAAGCCTAAGAACGGTACGTATTGTCCAAGTTTGTCGAACAGCGCGTAAATCGCTACAAGAGCCAATACCGCAGGGAACATTTGGAAAATCATCATCGCTTTCAGGATTGTATTTTTACCTTTAAAGCGCATACGAGCAAACGCGTAAGCTGATGTCGTAGACAGTGCCACAATCAGAATCGATGTAATACCCGCCACTTTCACTGAGTTCCACAACCAAGTCAGAACTGGGAATGGTGGTGTTGTTACCGAACCATCCGCGTTTGTTACTGAGATACCTAGTGCAAGTTTCCAGTGCTCCAGCGATGGATTATCTGGAATCAAGCTACCCGTTGCGAAGTTACCTTCACGGAACGAGATCGCTATGATCATCAGTAGTGGGAAGATAATCATTGCCAGGAAGCAGCACAACAGTGCATGTGTTGCCCACACTCGGTATTTAAGGCCTTTACCTTGTACCATAGCCATTGTCGTGCTCCTTAATCTTGAGACAGTTTAGTGAAACGAAGGTTGAGTAACGCTAGTGCACCAACTAATAGGAAAATAAGCGTCGCGATAGCACTTGCTAGACCAAAGTCTTGACCGCCGCCGCCTTCGAATGCGATTCGGTAGGTGTAGCTTACAAGCAAGTCTGTGTAACCCGCTGGCTCAGAAGTACCAATCATGTTCGGGCCACCGTTCGTTAATAGTTGAATCATTACGAAGTTATTGAAGTTAAAGGCGAACGCTGCAATCAATAGCGGTGTTAGCGGCTTAATCATCAAAGGGAAAGTAATTCGCTTGAAGTTATCAAGGAAGTTCGCGCCATCAATTGCTGACGCTTCGTATAGGTCATCAGGAATCGCTTTAAGCAGCCCCATACATAGAATCATCATGTAAGGGAAACCTAGCCATGTGTTTACAATCAACACCATGGTTTTCGCAAGAATCGGGTCAGAGAACCAGTTCGGGCTTAGGCCGAAGATACTCTCAAGTACCATGTTGATCTCACCAAAGCTCTGGTTGAATAGACCTTTAAAGATAAGAATCGAGATGAACGCTGGTACCGCGTAAGGCAAAATAAGCAGAACTCGGTAAATAGAACGACCTTTCAGCTCTTCCCACTGTACGATGTTTGCAAGTACAAGACCGATAATCAGTGTGAACGCCACCGTACATACAGAGAAAATAACCGTCCAGATGAAGATACTGATGAAAGGTTCTTTAATACCGTCATCTTTCCATACACGTTCGAAGTTGTGCGTACCGATACCAACAACGAAGCCCGGAGAGATAGTGTCACCAGTAAACTCACCGTTTGCATCAACAGGTTGGTAGAAACCGACTTCCATGTTTGGCTTTAATACATCACCGGTTTCATTGTTAAACAGTGTTTCACCATCTTCTTGTAGTGTGTAAAGTGGAGCAACAGAGGCAAACTTACGCAAACCGCTCATGCGGATGTCATCGCCGTTTGGCAGATGGAAATCTACGCCACTGATCGCTGCTCGGTTTTGAATGATCGCTTTGATCTTCTCTTTTTCCCCTTGAGTCGACTCGATAACCGAAAGGTCCATATCTGTCGCTGTCATACCTTCTAGCGAAAATACTTCAGTCGCTAACAGCTGCTCGCCATCTTTAACCACGATTTGGTGGCCGTTATCTGTTTTGTACAAAGTGAATGGGTAGCTTTCGCCGCTTTGGAAAGAGCGGTCTAAAAGAACGGTTTGAGTACGTTCTAGAGAAAGTTGGTTTTTTGCGCTGTAGTTAGTAAACGCTAGCCCAACGGTGTATGCCAATGGGAAAAGAATGAACAAGATCATTCCGGCAATACCCGGGTAAATATAACGGTGGGCGTAAGTTTTCTTACTACCAAAAATGTATAGAGCTAAAGCCGTTAAGGTCACTGTAAGCAGCGCAAAAGCGAGCTCACCGCGAGAATACATTAGAATTGTAGCGTAGCCGTTAATTAAGCCAACGCTGCCAAGCAACCCCCATTTAATGAAGACGCTTTTACTGCCTGGAAGGCTTGATGGTACTGGGATAGCATCTGTACCTTGAACTGACTGCATAGAGGAACCTGCTAGCGATATAGATAAAAAATAGAAAAGTAAGGAGAGGTTTCCCCTCTCCTTAAAAGGTAGTGCTTAGTTATTACTTAGTCATGCGAGCTTCAGCACCTTTCAGCGCTTGGTCTACTGTTTGACGACCATCAACTACGTTGCCGATCGCTTCTTCCATGCTGTACCAGAACGTTGTGAACTGAGGGATGTTAGGCATGATTTCGCCGTTCATCGCGTTGTCCATTGTTGCTGCGATACGAGTATCACTGTCTAGTTGACGTTGGAAAGAGTTTAGAGCAACAGCGCCAAGTGGTTTGTCGTCGTTCAGGCTCTTCATACCTTCATCAGTTAGTAGGTAGTTTTCCATGAACTCAACCGCTAGGTCACGGTTTGGAGAAGCTGTGCTGATACCACCAGCCCATACGCCAACGAAAGGTTTAGATGCTTTACCGTTGAACTTAGGTAGCGTTGCTACGCCATAGTCTACGCCAGCTTTCTCGATGTTTGCCCAGCCCCAAGGACCGTTGATTGTCATTGCAACGTTACCTGCAACGAACTCAGACTCCGCTACTGAGTAGTCCATGTCTGCAGAGATAACTTTGTCTTGTACCATCTTCTCGATGAAACCTAGTGACTTCTGAACACCTTCAGTCGCTACGCCTGCATCTTTAATGTCGTAACCTTCAGCAACCTGTTTGAATGCGTAACCGTCGTCAGCTGCTAGTAGAGGCCATGTGAAGTATGCGCCACCACGTAGAGGCCACATGATCGCTTTCTTGCCTTCTTTTTGAAGTTCAGCGTTAAGTGCTGGGATTTCTTCCCAAGACTTAGGTGGGTTAGAAACAAGTGCTTTGTTATAGATTAGAGAAACTGACTCAACAGCTACTGGGTAAGCGATTGTTTTACCTTTGTAAGAAACTGCGTCCCATGCGAAGTCTACGATACCTTCTTTGGTTTCTTTAGAGGGTTTGATATCAACAAGAAGACCCGCTTCTGCAAAACCACCAAAACGGTCGTGTGCGTAGAAAATCATGTCTGGGCCGTCACCAGCTGCTGCAACTTGAGAGAACTTCTCTTCTAGTTTGTCAGGGAAAGCTATTGTTACTTTAACGCCAGTGTCTTCTTCAAAGCGTTTACCTACTTCAGCCATGCCTTCGTAAGCTTTGTCACCACCTACCCAGATTGTTAGTTGTCCTTCTTCGATACCAGCGTTTGCACCAAAAGAACCCAGAGCAACTAATGTACCTAGAGCTACAGCGCTTAGAGCGTTTTTCATGTGAATATCCTTTTTATATTTATACGTAGGGCACATCAACCAAGACGAGCCAGTTCTCGACGGTTATGATCTGAGAAAACAACGTACAGCTCATCATCCTAGCCACTACGCCCTAGCTATTATGGCTTAAATTCGTGATCACCATCCGGTCAGATTAGAGACTAAAATCACAAAACACACACTCATCGTGATCGGCATCACCGTTACGCGGTGGATTTATTTGAACTGGATCGCTAATTATTATTGGGCCCATTTATCTACTCCTCCCCTTCTACTCCCCCTAGTTAATTTTCCATTAGGAGGATGTACGCTTACGCTAATTCACCGAAACTGCATTCATCCAAGAGTGGATAGTAAGAACCCTTTACCAGCGAGTATTATGTGTATCGCATGATCCATTAAGTTGGCTTAACTGCCCTCTGTTGTCTTTATTAAGCATCAAGCTAAATCTGTGATGGAATCACGGGGGGAGGTTTAGCTTGTTGCGGGGGAAATAGGCAGCAGTTTGGCAATGACGGGTGGGCTTGGGTAAAGAATCCAAGTCCCACCCACTTTTTTCTTACTCACTCAGTACTTACCAATTCCTACAGTTACTGCTGACCCAAAAGTTTCTTATAATGATAAGCAGTAAGACTTAAAATTTGATCGATCGAGGACAAGCTAGATGGCGAGTGTCACTTTAAAAAACGTTTATAAATCATATGGCGATGTACAGATTTCTAAGGACGTAAACTTAGAGATCAACGAAGGTGAATTCGTCGTATTCGTTGGACCATCAGGCTGTGGTAAATCGACGCTGTTACGTTGTATCGCAGGTCTAGAAGACATCACTTCAGGTGATTTATACATTGGCGACGAGCGTATGAACGACGTTGAGCCATCGAAGCGTGGCGTAGGTATGGTATTCCAATCATACGCGCTATACCCTCACCTAAATCTTTACGACAACATGTCTTTTGGCCTTAAGCTAGCGAAAGCGGATAAAGTTGAGATTGATAAGCGTGTTGAACATGCAGCTGAAATCCTACAGCTTGGTCACCTACTAGAGCGTCAACCTAAAGCGCTTTCTGGTGGTCAACGTCAGCGTGTTGCGATTGGTCGTACACTGGTTTCTCAACCAAACGTATTCCTACTTGATGAGCCGCTATCTAACCTAGATGCAGCACTTCGTGTTCAAATGCGTTCACAAATCACGAAACTACAGCGTCAGCTTGGCTGCACCATGATCTACGTTACCCACGACCAAGTGGAAGCGATGACAATGGCTGACAAAATCGTTGTTCTTGATGGCGGTTACGTATCTCAAGTTGGTAAGCCACTGGACCTTTACCACTACCCTCAAAATCGTTTTGTTGCAGGCTTCATTGGCTCACCTAAGATGAACTTTATGTCAATTCATATCGAGCAAGCTGAAACAGAGCGTGTACTGGTTCAACTTTCAAACGGCACGACTTTCTGGATTCCAGTTGATGGCACAACCGTTAACGTTGGTGACCGTATGTCTCTGGGTGTTCGTCCTGAGCACTTGATGTCTGCTGACCAAGGCGACGCAACGATCGAAGGCGAAGTGATGATCGTTGAGAAACTAGGTAACGAAACTCAGGTTTACCTAAACCTTGAAAGTGCTGATGCAGACGTTATCTACCGTCAACCAGATACTCTAACAGTTGAGCCTGGCGACAAGCTTGCTATCGGTATCCCAGCGCACCGTTGTCACCTGTTCCACAGCGATGGCAAAGCATGTCGTCGCCTGTACAAAGAGTACGGCACTGAATAAGCGCTAAGCTTTTAAGATATAACTTGCCCAATTCAAATCCCTCTTACGCTGTAAGGGGGATGTTTTCTTTAGATTCGACCTATTTCAGTAAACAATAAAGATCAGTAAACAATAAAAAAGGCCTAGCGAGTGCTAGACCTTTATCTGTTCTGTTTGAGCCTTAGCCCAACCAATCACTTAACAGTTTCACCTAAAAGTAGGTTGATTTTAAGCTTAGTGGATTGGCGTATCATTCTTTTTGTTGTACTGACCAAAGTGCGCTTCTAATACTTCAGGTGTCAGTTTGCCTTCCGCTTCTAGTCGCTTAAATTCAGCAACGATCGCTTTTTGCTCTTCAAGTGATGGCAGTTTTACCTCAGGCTCATCGCCGATCTCTTGAGTCATCTGCTCTAGTTCTTTTTCAAAATCGCTCATGATACTTACCTAAATATTAAACCTAATCAGATTTTACTCATTTCCGCTCTATGATGCTAGGTTGATTGAAAGCAAAGCCCGAAACCAGATCAAGCTAAATGCAGTTAGAAACAAATGAGCCCACCAATAAAAAGAGCTGGATTCACGATGAAATGAATCCAGCTCTTCGTCTATATCACTTTCTAAACCATATTACAGCTTGAAAGGATTAAAGCTTAAATGAGCCAACCATTTTATCTAAGCGAGAAGACAAGTCACGAAGCTCTTGGCTCGCTTCAGCAAGTTGCTCAGCTGTGCCTGTTGTGACTTCGTTGATTGCGTTGATCTCTTCGATGTTTTGGTTAATGGTGTGAACCACCGTTGATTGCTCTTCAGTTGCTGTCGCGACTTGCGTGTTACGGTCAGAGATATCAACGATACGGTCAGAAATACCGCCCAATACATCGACCGCTTCATCTGATGCTGATACACCTTCAAGCGTAATCACTTTGCCCGCACTCATCGCCGTTACCGCATCTTTTGCATCGCTTTGCAGTTGGTTGATCATCTTCTGAATCTCTTCCGTTGAATCCGCAGTACGACTTGCTAGATTGCGAACTTCATCCGCTACTACCGCAAAACCACGACCTTGCTCACCAGCACGCGCAGCTTCAATCGCAGCGTTCAATGCAAGTAAGTTGGTTTGCTCTGAAATATCACGGATAACACCCAGAATAGAGCCAATATCTTGAGTAGTAGAAGCCAGTTGCTCAACTACTTGGCCTGTACTTTCGATGTCTTGTGCCAAACGGCTAATCGCATCTTTTGCTTTATTCACAACAGAACGGCCAACTTCTGTATTGCCTGAAGCCTGTGTTGCCGTTTCAGCAGCGGTTGCCGCGTTCGATGCAATCTCGCTGATGGTCATACCCATCTGGTTGATTGCAGCCACTACTTGAAGGGTCTGGTCACGTTGCTCTTGGCTGTTGTCATGGGTGATGTGTGCTTTGTTAGAAACACTCTCTGCCGCCACTTGAAGCGCTTGGCTTGTAGAGCATACTTCTTTCATCGACTCGTGAATCTTCTCAATGAAGCCGTTGAAGCCTTTTGAAAGCTGGGCGATTTCATCATTGCCTTTCACTTCGATACGCTGTGCGAGGTCACCGTCACCTTCACCAAGGTCACTGAAACGCTTAGCAAGTAGCTTAATTGGCTGAGTAATGCTGTTTGCTAGCACTACACCCATGAGGATAAATACTAATGCTACAACCGCAGTCATGATAAGCATCTTTTGTGCTGTCTCATCGAGCTCAGCAAACACTTCACCCGTTGGTACCACGCCAACAACAAACCAGTCCATTGAAGACACATACAAACTTGCAACAAACAGTTCTTGGCCTTGGCTTTCCGTTGTGATCAGGTTAAAGCTTGATTTATTCAAAAGTTGGCTAGCTTGAGGACCGTAAAGTTGTTGAAGAGAAGAGTCACTACGAGAACGCTCACGGTGAATCTGCACATCACCTTGGCTATCAGTCAAGAATACAAAACCAGTATTCTCAATTTTGAAGCCATTAAGCAAGCTCACCATGTCATCCATCGATTTTGAGAGACCAGACATCGCCAAACCAGAAGGCTGTTGGTAGTTAGCGAACATCTTCACTTCACCGTTCGCTTCTTGGAACATGCTTACCATGGTTGGCTGCCCAGATTGAGTAAAGCCAAAGAACCAACCATCTTGTTGTTGGTTAAGCTGGCGTAGGAAGCCATTTTGGTTCCAGTAATACGCCGTTTGACGGTTCGCTACTGAAGCATCATTTAAGTTGTATTGGTTACGCACATTATTCAGTTGTTTAACCAACTTACTCTCTAACGCTGGATCGCGCTCTGTAGACTCGATTACATCGGAAATGAATTCATTTGAAGCAATTTGCTCAGCGGCTAGCAATAGCTGAGAAACTTCACGGTCAATCTCACCATTGATTCGCTCTAGCATTCCAGGAAGTTCAATATCGACCAGTCGATGACTCAGTACATCTCGTGCTTGTTGCTGCGCCATCGCGCCAACAATAACCGTAGAGGCAAGAACCGCAAAAGTAATACCCAGTACTACCTTTTGCTTAATACTCAGAGAGTTAGCTTTAAACATATTTGGACCTTTAAAAAGAATCGCTCTTAATTTATATCCCCAAAACAGGGCTTTTTCGTGCATTCTTAGGCTGGAATGCACAATCTGAGTTATGTATCGGCAGGGGTTGATAAAACTAGAGACTTTTCTCACAAAAAAACGCAAACGCAATGCAACAAGACAAATCATTCAACATAGACATCAAATGAAACAGAAAAAATCTAGCAAATATTTTTATTAATCATAAAATTCAACACGTAAAATTAAGATGTGTTGAACAAAAATATGAGAATCACTACGGCTTTATTATATAAATATCGGCCAATGTGATAAAAATCGCCTGATAAACGGGTTGCTCGCTAAGCGCTTGTAATTCATTCCAAATTTGCAAAGATAAATTACGTGGATGTACCGGAACTTTTTGCTTTCAAGAAGTGACCAATACTCACAATATAAAATCAAATGGCTACCCAGAGAGTCCAAAATGCACAAAACGAATTTCGAAGTCCTTCAAAACTATTTAGAGTCTCAAATCATTGGTCAGCAAGAGCTCGTCAAACAACTGATGATCGCATTACTTGCTGACGGTCATATTCTGGTTGAAGGTCCTCCGGGGTTAGCAAAGACCCGTGCAGTCAAATCACTGGCTGATTGTGTTGAAGGGGATTTCCACCGCATTCAATTTACCCCAGACTTACTGCCTGCCGACTTAACGGGCACTGATATCTTCCGACCAGAAACAGGGGAATTTACGTTCCAATCTGGGCCGATCTTTAACTCACTTATCCTAGCGGATGAGATCAACCGTGCTCCTGCAAAAGTGCAAGCAGCGATGCTAGAAGCGATGGCGGAGAAGCAAGTCACTGCTGGCCGAAAAACCTACGCCCTACCAGACCTGTTTTTGGTGATGGCGACACAAAACCCGATTGAGCAAGAAGGCACATACCCACTTCCAGAAGCTCAATTAGACCGTTTCCTGCTGCACCTAGAAGTTGAATACCCAGACATGGAAAGCGAGCTTGAGATCCTGCGACTCAACCGCGGTGAAGCTCAAGGTAACGAATCGGTGCAGCCACAAGAGCTCTCTCAACAGACTATCTTTGAAGCGCGCCAAGAAGTACTCAATATCCACATGGCAGACACCATTGAGCAGTACATAATTAGGCTGGTAATGGCGACTCGCCAACCCAAGCAGTACAGCGACCAACTTGATCAGTGGTTAGATATGGGCGTGAGTCCGCGTGCGACTATCGCTCTCGACCGCTGCGCTCGTGCACATGCTTGGCTTGCAGGTCGCGACTATGTCACACCACAAGATGTTCAAACGATGGCATTTCCGGTCTTGCGTCACCGCCTGCTTCGTAGCTACCACGCACAAGCTGAAGGTGTCACAGCAAACCAAGTGATTGCACACCTTATTTCGTTGGTTGGTAGCGCATAGGGACACGCGCATGAAAAATTTATTACCTAACCATAGTGACGGCGTGATGCTGAACCTGGACGAACTGCTGCAGTACAAAGCGCAGTCTGTTCGATGGTTGCCTCCAGCGAAAAGCCTCTGGTCACAGCTTAATGGTCAACACGAAAGCAACCGCAAAGGTCGCGGGATGAATTTCTCAGAAGTTCGCCAGTACCAAGCGGGCGATGACATACGCAGCATTGACTGGCGAGTAACGGCAAGAACAGGCAAAGCGCACACTAAGCTGTTCTCTGAAGAGAGAGAGCAGCCTGTCATCTTGTACTTGGATCTATCAAGCAGCATGATTTTTGGCTCAACCTTATTGCTGAAATCGGTTCAACTGGCGCACTTTGCTAGTCAGTTGTGCTGGCTAACTGTCGCTCAAAAAGACCGAATTGGTGCAGTCATCGATACCGGTAAAGAGATCATAGAAATCAAACCAAGTGGCAGTAACCATGCTCCTTTTCGTATTTTGCAAAAAGTCATAGAAATCAATAACGCAGCGCTAACCAACGACGATAATCGTTGCGATACTACCTTAGAGCATGGATTGAAGTCTCTTCATCAACTTTGCCCAAAAGGAAGCGATATTATCCTCCTCAGTGACTTTGTACGTTATCAAGAAAGTGATTACTCACTTATCAGTCAAATTCGCCGACACAACAGAGTACGTCTGGTACATTTTTATGACCCGCTAGAGCAAGGTCAAACGGCCTATAAAGGCTCAAAACAAATCACCGATGGCAGTAAAACGCAGTGGTTTAACTTCTCCTCCAATAAAGAGAAGCAAAAACTCAACCACGCGTTCTCACAAAAAAAGCAGCAGCTACAACAGTTGGGTTTATCTCTCGCGATTCCCTATAGCTCGTTGTCGAGTGCACAGCCATTGATGAGCCAGATATCAGGAGCTCAGTCATGAAGCAGCCCTTAGATTTAAGTCCTGTGATTACACCAGATGCGCCAACATGGTGGCCTCTGGCGTGGGGTTGGTGGGCAGTAATTGTCACATCAATCATCCTGATTGCCTTGATGGTTTATATTACTAAGCGAAGAAAAAACAACCAACAGCCAAAGCAAGAAGCGCTGTCTTACTTCACTACTAGTCAGTCTTCAGATCGCTTGTCCCCGAGTGAAGCACAACGCATTCTTCGTCAAGCCGCATTAAGCTACTTCCCACGTGAAAAAGTGGCCGGCCTAGCTGGTGATGATTGGTTGAAGTTCTTAGATGCGCAACTGAAAAAGCCGTTGTTTGTAGAGAAACAAACTCAGTGGCAACAGACACTCTATCAAGATACAACTTCGATGACTGACGAACAGAGTCAAAGCCAACAGCAATTGGTTGACGACTGCGAAACGTGGCTTCGTAAAGCCCTGCCCCCAAAGCGAGGTAGTCATGACTAATCTTCTAAGTACTAACTGGTTAAACATTGAGTTCGTTTGGTGGTGGATGTTTTTCCTCGCACCACTGCCGTTTCTCATTTACTTATTCTCGCCTAAAGCAGAATCAAGCAGCGCTCTTAAGCTTCCCTTTCTGCCTGAAGACAGTAATACCAAAACACCAAGTTCTCGCTTACCAAAGGCGTTTTCAGTGATTATTTGGCTGCTGCTAGCAACGGCGAGCGCTCGTCCAGTCTGGTATGGCGAACCAGTTGAGCTTCAGCCGAAGCACCGCGATTTGATGTTGGTAGTTGACCTCTCTTATTCAATGAGCCAAGAGGACATGCAGTTCAATGGCGAGTACATCGACCGCTTATCAGCCGTAAAACATGTATTGAGTGACTTCATTGAACGTCGCAAAGGCGACCGGGTTGGTTTGGTACTCTTTGCCGATCATGCCTACCTACAAACACCTTTGACGTTGGATAGAGATACGCTGTCACAACAACTCAATCAAGCGGTCCTAAGACTGATCGGTAATCAAACCGCGATTGGTGACGGCATTGGCCTAGCGACCAAGACCTTTGTTGATAGTGATGCACCTCAACGTGTGATGGTACTACTCAGCGACGGCAGCAATACCGCTGGGGTATTAGACCCATTAGAGGCTGCAGATATTGCCAAGAAGTACAAAGCAACTATCTACACCGTCGGTGTTGGCGCAGGTGAAATGATGGTTAAAGAGTTCTTCATGACTCGTAAAGTAAACACCGCTCAAGATTTAGATGAACGCACACTAATGGAAATTGCCAAACGCACAGGTGGTCAATACTTCCGAGCGCGTGACAGCAAAGAGCTGGCAACGATTTACGACACTATCAACCAGTTAGAACCCGTGACAAATGCCACCAAAATATGGCGACCACAACAAGAGTGGTTTGTATGGCCTTTATCGGCTGCCATGTTCTTCGCATTTTTGCTGTTAGCCATTAGGAGAAACAATGTCTAACTTTACTTTTATCTACCCATATTGGTTGTTAGCACTTGCTGCCCTGCCCGCTATTTGGTGGCTCAGCAAGAGACAATCAAAACAAGGGCTACTAGCGTCTCATATCGCGCGATATTTAGCTCCAGAATCAAGCAAACCCTCTAAAAACCGCAGCACTTACTTTGGTATCTGGTGGTTGGTTGGTGTTATTGCGCTAGCCGGACCAAGCTTTCAAAACAATAAGCAGCCTAGCTTTGAAAAAGCGCAGGCACGAGTTGTGATAATGGATATGTCGATGTCGCTCTACGCTACCGACATAAAACCAAACCGTTTGACACAAGTGCGATATAAAGCGCTCGATCTGCTCTCATTGTGGAAAGAGGGCTTAACCGGAATGGTGGCTTACGCTGGCGATGCTTATACCATTAGCCCGTTAACATCAGACATCAATACTATTAAGAGCCAAGTACCGAACTTATCTCCAGATATCATGCCTTTCCAAGGTAGTAACGCCCCCGCAGCAGTTAAGCTTGCGATTGAAATGATGACTCGCGCGAAGATCTACCAAGGTGATTTGGTACTCATTGCCGATGACATCGATGACCAAGAGAAGAAAGAGATCGACTCGCTACTATCTAGTGGCGATTGGACGCTATCTATCTTGGCGGTGGGCAGTGAAAGTGGCGCACCAATCTCGCTGCCAACTGGCTCGATGATGCAAACCGACTCAGGGCAGACGGTGGTAGCAAGAACCAATTTAAAGAACATGCGCGATCTTACACGCAGCTATGGTGGCACCTTTACTGAGGTTCAATTTGATAATTCAGATGTTGAACACATTGCGAGCTACCTCGACCACATAGCAACAACGACGGAAGTAACCAAAACCAATAACTCACTCAACACCAGAGTCAACAATGGCTTTTGGCTACTGCCATTCCTCTTGCTACCTGCACTTGGGCTTTTCAGAAAAGGCGTTATTTGGTGCGGACTAGCTGTGGCTTTATCATTTAGCCAACCGAATGCTGCGTTTGCAAGCCCATGGAAAACCGACGACCAAGTAGGTTATCAGTTTTATCAAGATGAAGATTTCCAGCAAGCTGCGGAACAATTCAAACAGCAAGAGTGGAAAGGCATCTCACAATACAAAGCGGGTAACTTCGAAGAGGCTGAGCAAACACTAAAAGGTTTGACTGACGAAAATGCTCGTTACAACCTTGCGAATGCTCAAGCACAACAAGGTAAGTACGATCAAGCGATCGAAGAGTATCAACGGATCCTCGAAAGCAACCCAGACCATCAGTATGCGAAAAACAACCTAGAAGTCGTCAAGCAAGCCCTGAAGCAACAGCAACAGCAACAGCAAGATGATTCTGAATCCAAAGACCAGGACCAAGATCAACAGAATCAGCAAGGTCAGCAAGGTCAGCAAGGTCAGCAAGGTCAGCAAGGTCAGCAAGGTCAGCAAGGTCAGCAAAATGATTCTTCGCAAAGCTCAAAGGATCAACAGCAAAACTCTGCAGACGCTGAAAATTCGCTGAGCAAAGCCGATAGCCAATCTCAAAACACAAACCAAGAGCAAGCCAAAGACCAATCGAGTGCGAACGCAGGCGACCAAGAGCACGAGCAATCTAAGCAGCCAAGCACAGCAAACCAGTCTGAAGAAAAAGAGCAGAATAAGTCGCAACCTCAAGGTGTAAGTGCACAGCAAACTTCAAACGAGAAAGATGATAAAGATGGTCCACAAGCTTTAGCACAAGCCTCAGAGAAGCCGCTATCAAGTGACCCAGATATGCGAAAGCTTGAGCAAGTAGAGAGCGTCCGAGACCCAAGCCAGCTGCTTAAAGCACAAATGATTTTACAAGCACAACAAAAAAGTGCTCCTAACAACCAGAACAAAAAGTGGTAACCATGCAATTTCTAAATAAGCCATTTTTATCTATAGCCCTAACGCTGCTGTTGGGCGCTTTCTCGTCATTTTCATCATTGGCGGCTAATGCCGTGGCTAGCGTTTCACAGAACAGTGTCACCAAAGATGAGGTATTCCTACTTAAAGTGACCACCGACGAGAAGGTCTCTTCTAATGCTCTGGATCTCACTGCGCTTCAGCGAGACTTCTATGTCGGTACACCAAGCTTTGGATCATCAATGCGAATCATTAATGGTAGCCGTTCGGTGTCTAGTGAATGGAATATCACCCTTGCTCCACTGCGCTTAGGCCAAATACAGATCCCAAGCTTTGATATTGAAGGGGCTAAAACCAAGCCTATCACCATCAAAGTGGCCGTTAATAAATCGGCGCCAACTCAACATGATATGGCTGAGTTTCAACTTAATCTAAGTAAGAGCTCACTATATCCACAAGAGACCGCAGAGCTTGATGTAAAGCTGATCATTAAAGCCGATCCAAGAAGGCTGCAAGATCCGAAAATCGCGCCACCAAGCTCTTCTGGCTTAGACGTAGAACCGATTGGGGAATCGAAGCAGTTTCAAGATGTTCTCAATGGAAAGGAGGTGACGGTAGTCCAACAGTCATTCCGTATCTCGTCACAAAAGGCTGGTCAATTTAAGCTGAACGGGCCGAAGCTAACAGGAGCAGTCGTCTACTCAACCAACAACTCCCGTGCAACACGTTTGTTCCAACTAGACACACCCATTGAAACCTTAGATGTCACCGTAAAGGATGTGCCACAAGGTTACAAGGGTGAGTGGTTACCAACATCGAACTTCAAATTGATTCAGCAATGGTCGGATAGCCAAGGTAACGAATTCACCAGTACCAATGGATTAGAAGGCAACAAGCAAGCTATCGAAATGGAAGCGGGGGATTCTTTAACTCGTACTATTACCATGACGGCGAGTAACTTAACGCAGCACCAACTACCGAAACTGAATATCACCTACCCTAAATCGGTTCGTGTTTATGAAGAAAAGCCGCAATTTGGTACCACAAAGTCCGGCGATGCAGTTGTAGTATACAAACAGGTTCTAATCCCAAAAGAAACAGGAAACATCTCGCTTCCTGTCATTTCCCAAGCTTGGTTCAACACTGATGCTCAATCAGAACAAACCAGTAAAGCTCTGGGCTTAGAGCTAGCAGTAACAGCAAGTGATCGTGTTGTATCAAGCGCACCTCCAGTTGCTAGCGCGCCGCTCCAACAAACAGCGCCAACAGTGATTAATGTCGATAATCCTAGTTTCTGGCCTTATCTCACCGCCCTATTTGCTGCTTTGTGGCTAGTCAGCTCAGCGATGGCATTCTACTTCTGGTCACGCCATGGAAAAATCACACAATCGAAGCGTCCAGAACAAGGGGCTTCCAATACCGAAGTGGCGCTAGTCACCGCTCTAAAGGCGCACGATGGTGTGATGATCAGAAGTTTGTTTGAGCGATGGAAATCTGAAAATGCTGATCTAAGTAACGAGGCGTTGCAAACCGTTGAAACCGAACTGACCAAGCTAAACCAAAGCCTTTACAGTGAAGCCGGTTCATCAGCCCAAACATGGAGTCCTGAGCTGACAATCAAAACGGTGAAGAAGCCCAAGAGAGTCTCTAGTAAAAAAAATAATAGCTCGCTAGAAAAGCTTTAGTCGACACTTCTCACCGAAAACAGTAAAGCACAAAGGTCGTTGATCATATGGAGATCAACGGCCTTTATTTTATGAATGAGAGGCTGTGACTTTTTTACGTTTTAATGCAGAAACAATTCGATTTCGTCCTGAGCCTTTAGCTTGATATAAGGCTTTATCTGCCTTGCCATATAGCAGATCAAAATCGAATTGGTGCTGGTCAGAAGTTATCGAGGCATAGCCAACGGATGCCGTTAAATAGGGGCTAGTGCTACTTTCACAATGCCGGATTTTTGCCTCTTCAATGCATTTTCGAATCGATTCTGCACGTTGCTTTGTCTCTGAGTGATTCGTGCCAATCATCAACAACATAAACTCCTCTCCGCCAATACGACAGAAGGTTTCTTTGTCATTGTGAACATGAGCATTCAATATCTCGCCTACCGTCCTCAGAGCCACATCCCCTTCAGTATGGCCATAGACACTGTTGTACAAACCAAAATGATCAAGGTCGACGAGAATCAACCCAAATGTGATTTCATGCTGTGAGGCAAACGGACCTTGATCATTGCAGTTCAAGTCCTCTAAAACCTGCGACAGCATACGGCGATTTCCAAGACGTGTCAGAGGATCCAGCTTGGAGATGATGTCTAGTTGCTCATTCGCCAACTCTAGCTCTTGAGTACGTTTACTGACTTCTTGCTCCAGTGTTTCATTGAGCTTTTTAAGTTCTTCTTGAGCCATAGTTCTTTGCAGCACCTCAGCAAGGCTTGAAGCAAAGATACGTATTACCTCACTAAGCTGTGAGGTTAAAGGGCTGCGAGTCAACAAGTTATCGGCAGCGATAAACGCAATAGGCTCACCCGTATTTGTGGTGAGCATAGTCATGGCCGTCCAACCAACGCCAACAATATTGAAATCGTGGTAAATAGGGACCGACTCTTCGAACGCGACTTGATTCGGACAAGCACGTGCTGCCGCGACAATGTCACGTTCCACTAGCTCAGAGCGATAATAAGACTCATCAACAATATCACCTTTGATGTCAGTGCCCCAAGTACCCTGCATGTAACTGCATTTTTTGTCTGTTAGGAAAACAGCAAGTCGATCGATACCTAGATGTTGAATCGCAAAACTAACAGCGGACTTACATACTTCACTGACGCTATCGCATCGAGACAGCTCAACCATACTCGAGTGCAACATACGTATGTTCTGCTCTTGGCGCTTGCGAATATAGATCTGAGAGAGCAAGGAGCCAAAAGACTCAAGCATCTGCTTTTGATAGTTAGTAATCGGAGAACGATGAATGTTGTTATCCATGGCGATCCAGCCAACAGGTTTGTCCCCTTCACGCAAGATAAGCATGCCATTCCACCCCTGCCCGACCACGTTACCTTTTGTATACAGAGGCACATTGTCGATGATGACTAGATTAGTATGGTTATCAGATAACGCTTCAATGTATTCCGCTTCAAGTTGATGCAAATCGTATTGAGTGTGGTGTTCACTGTTGGTTTTACCCGCTTCGTCGGTGCCATAAGTCCCACTGAAACAACGCTTTTTCATATCAAGCAACATAAAGATCGCTCGATCAAATCCTAGCCTATCTCGAACAGCCTCAACCGAGGCTTTATACAAAGCATCTAATGATTCGGGATTGGAAAGCTCAAGCGCGACCTGATGAACCAACTTCATGTTCTCAACAAACAGTTCACGTAGCTTTATCTCATCTAAGTATTGAGCTTCACGTGTGTCTCTATGTTTGATTTCTAGCGCAGCGTTCTTCTCTGCCCGAATGCACTGCCAACGGGCTGCGGCTAACTGAAGTACATCAAGGTCTTGATCAAAAGTCTGGTTTATCTGCTCTGTACAACAATTTTGAACAATTAAATAAGTTCTTGAGGCAGGCGCATTGTCGAGCATCATGATGAATGACTCGCCACCAAGTACCTTCATGTGTTCCCACTTACAGGTGTTGATAGCCATAGGCAAAACCCCGTCCGCGGTATCAAACTGGGCAACCCAAGGCCAAAATGTAGCAGGATAGTTCGCCAATGGAGAAAGTTCGCCGTGAGAGAATAGCGGTAATGCATCGCTCTCTTGCGTCGGCTCAGCAAATATTCCTATCCCTTTGGGGGCTAACACGTTAACCAGATAGTCAAAAAGAGATTCAGCCAACAGACGATGGTCGCGGGTCGCAGATATTTGTTTTGCAAAGGCTTTAACAGGCACAGCTTCCTTCCATTGGTGATTAAGAATAAAGCAAAAATACAGAAGCCTTGATATGCAATCAATATAACTAAAAATGAGATGTTAAGCGGGTCGCAGTTTCACCCTTAACATTATCACAAGCATGAGAAGGACGACAAAAATGGGATTCTCTGCCCAAAATTACATCGATATTGGGTCTTTTTTAGACACATAAAAAAGCCCCACCTAAAGTGGGGCAAAACTTCCATCGCTTGTAGTTATAGTGATAATTCTGTTGTTCTATTCGATTATCTAACCTGCGTTTCAGTTAGTGTGTAAAGGTATCTAATCGTTTAAATACCGCACGTAAATGGTCGATTAACCAAAGTCACCATTAACGTAACCTTTAGTTCGATCATCTTTTGGCTCACTGAAGATAACACTGGTTTCGTTATGCTCTACAAGCTCTCCCATTAGGAAGAAAGCAGTACGGTCTGAGATACGACGCGCTTGCTGCATTGAGTGCGTTACGATAACAATAGTGAAGTCTTTCTTCAGATCTTCCATCAATTCTTCAATCTTGTGTGTCGCGATTGGGTCTAGAGCCGATGTTGGTTCATCCATCAGGATTACATCGGGTTCCATTGCAATGGTACGAGCGATACATAGACGCTGTTGCTGACCACCAGACAAACCAAATGCGTGAGCTTTAAGACGATCTTTTACTTCATCCCACAGTGCTGCACTACGTAGCGAGCGCTCAACCACCTCATCGATGTGCTTTTTATCTTTGATACCTTGAGCACGGAGTCCGTATGCCACGTTCTCGTAGATACTCATTGGGAACGGGTTTGGCTTTTGGAATACCATGCCTACACGGATACGTAGGTCAGCTACATCGATATTGCCGTAGATGTCAGTGCCATCCATATCCAGCTTACCTTTAATAGTAACGCCTTCAATTAGGTCATTCATGCGGTTCAAACAACGCAATAGTGTTGACTTACCACAGCCAGACGGGCCAATCAGAGCAGTCACCTGACGAGTTGGAATCGGCAGGTTGATAGATTTAAGCGCTTGGTTGTCGCCGTAAAACAGATCTAGGTTCTCAATATCAAATTTGTTCATGTTCGTAATCTCTAAATTCTTAAATTCGTGTCTAACTTGATGCTTTCTTTATCACGGGGCTCTCTTTATTGTTGAGCCAGTAGCTAGTGAGCTTAGTAAGTTGCCGTGTTGAAGCGTCTCGCAATCAGTTTTGTAACCATGTTGATCAAGAGAACCAATACAATTAGGACTGTCGCCGTGCCGTAGGCTTGGTTCCACTCATCGATAGTAAATAGCTCTGTTGTCAGCTTATATAAGTGAACCGTTAGTGTACGGCCAGAATCGAATACCGACTCAGGAACTCGTGCCACCATACCTGCTGTTAAGAACACAGGTGCTGATTCACCAATGACACGACCAATACTGAGAATGACCGAAGTTAAGATACCTGGCATTGCGCTTGGTAAGATCAAACGCCAGATAGTGTAGATTTTTGAAGCGCCAAGGCCGTATGAACCTTCACGGTAAGTTTGTGGTACTGCCATCAATGCTTCTTCTGTAGTACGAATGATTACAGGAAGAATCAGAATACTTAGCGTTAGTGCGCCCGATAAAATCGAGAAGCCAAGACCAAGAATCGAAACAAAGAAGGTCATACCGAATAGACCGAAGATAATCGACGGAATACCCGCTAGAGACTCAGTACAGAATCGAATCGCTTTAACCAGTCGGCTACCAACTTTCGCATATTCGGTTAGGTAGATTGCTGTCATGATGCCCAGTGGTGCTGCAACGGCGATCGATGCAATTACCATGTAGATCGTGGCGATGATCATTGGGAAAATACCACGTTCTTCACCAGTACGAGTGTAATCGTCAGTGATGAAGTTCCAATCTACGTATTGCAGACCGTTCGATAGGATGTACCAAATAATCCAGAATAAGAAACCAACAGTGACTGCTGCTGCCGCCCAGATAAAACCTTTTAGAATGTTATCTTTAGTTTGACGGGCTTGTTTTAGTTTTACGAGATCCATATTACTCATCCCCGCTTACTTCGATTTTTCACGGTTAAGATAAAGTAGAGCACCATTTAAAATCATGATGAACACTAGAAGTACAACACCGGTTGCGTAGAGTGCATTTGCATGAACGCCACTTGCGTAAGACATCTCAATCGCAATGTTTGCTGTTAATGTACGAGCCGAGTCCAAAATACCTTCTGGCATTGCTGGAGCGTTACCCATCACCATGATGATTGCCATGGTTTCACCAAGTGCACGACCGATACCTAGAATCACACCTGTCATAATGCCAGAGCGAGCAGCAGGAACGAGTAGCTTAAAAATCGTATAGATTTTAGAAGCACCCAGTGCAAGCGAACCTTCTTTATAAGTGCGTGGTACTGCACGAATCGAAGTTTCAGAAACCGTAATAACGGTAGGAAGAATCATAATACCCAGAACGATGATACCTGCCAGAATGGTGTTACCCGCTGGTACAGAGAAAATGTTCTGAATCATTGGAACGATAATTACTAGACCAAAGAAGCCGTATACTACCGACGGTATACCCGCTAGAAGTTCAACTGCAGGACGAATAATATCAGCAAGACGCTTTGGAGCAATCTCAGCAATAAAAATAGCGGTTAATACACCTACTGGTACACCAACAACTACAGCGCCTAGTGTCGACACAATCGATGCAACAATCATGGTTGCAACACCGAATAGAGCTGGTGGTAACCAGTCAACACCCAAAACAATGCCAGAAACACCGGCTTCTTGGAATGCAGGGATACTCTCTGCAACGATAAAGTAAGCGATAACGGCTAGTGATACGATGCCGATTACAGCACTCGATAAGAACAAGCCGTGGAAGATTCTTTCTCTCCAATCAATGCGCTTTTTAGTACGCAGACTCGGCTTATTGATTTGAGTCGCTTCAGTATTCATAAGCTTTTCACTATGTGCGATGGTCATATATAAAATCTCAAACTTTGTGGCTCAAAAAGAGCTCGAAATAACCAAAGTTGAAAGAAAAGGCTCAGCCTAAAGTCAGGCTGAGCAATAATTTAAAGTGATTCAGTTAAGATTAGTTAACTGTGATGTAGCCTTTCTTACCAGCGATAGCTTGAGCTTCGTCTGCAACCATCCAGTCTAGGAAATGTTGAGTTTCAGCTGTTGGAGCGCCAGACTTGTAAAGGACTAGGAAAGGACGAGCAACTTTATAAGAACCATTCTTAACGTTATCTACAGTCGCTTCAGCGCCGTCGATAGTTAGAGCTTGAACAGATTCGTCAACTGTACCTAGAGAGATAAAGCCGATTGCGTATGGGTTGCTTGCTACAGAAACTTTAAGTGCGCCGTTACCGTTTGCAACTTGTGCACGTTGAGAGATAGCCGATACTTTCTTATCGCCGATCTTCTTCTTAAGCTTCATGATGTCTTCGAATGCACCACGTGTACCAGATGCAGTATCACGAGTGATTGCAACGATTGGCTTGTCTGCACCACCAACATCTTTCCAGTTAGTGATGTTGCCTTTGTAGATTGAAGTGATTTGCTCAGAAGTAAGAGCAGATACTTCGTTATTTGGGTTTACAACGACTGCGATACCGTCACGAGCGATAACTAGCTCTTTCAGGTCAGCAGATTTCTCTTCTTCTTTAAGGTCACGAGAAGAGATACCTAGGTCAGCACTTCCATTTTTTGCTGCTTTGATGCCAGCAGAAGAACCTGGAGCTTGAATTTCGATGAACACTGGTTCGCCTTTATTCATGTAGGTTTCTGCAAAAACTTCAACCAGTGGAGAAGCACTGTTAGAGCCAACTACAGAGATAGTTTCTTTAGCTGAAGCTGTATTCACTGTTAGAGCACCTAGAAGTGCGATTGCACCGATAACTGTCTTTTTCATCACAAATTTCCTTTAGTGGCGTTATTGCCGTAATGTTGTGTTTGCTTGAACGGTGCCCACTTTAGAATCCAAATGTGACAGTTGTGTTTCACTAAATTGAAGCCTATATGACAGCTGCAATGTATTTTCTCGTTTCTCCTTATTAGATGCCTTCAAAGTAATACGCTGCCTTGTTCTATAAGCACTAAGTATTCACTCCAACCAAATGAAAACAACCTGCTCAATTAACCATCACTGCTCATATTTAGATAGGACATGGACAACTCCCCCCCCTTATTGTCCTTATTTTTATAAAGGTAAATAAGCTCAATTGGAATAATTAATAACCAAAAACATATCAAATAGCCATCACACATATCCAAATCAAATCCATTACTGATTGAATTGTCATTCTCAGAAGTTAGAATGACCCGCTAATAACAATAATAACAATGGCTTCTGCTCATTAATTTATTCAAAGAGGGACATTACATGCGCCAACTTCTCAGTGGCTTATCTATAAAAATACAAATACTAATACCTGTACTCTTTTCCGTCGTATTGCTTTTGGCGGGGGTTATTATCGGTGGTGACAAACTAGAAAATGCCTTTAAAGAGGTATCTATCGCAACAGACCAACTGATCCTACATAAAGAGGAGCTCAGCGAAATCGTCGACAACAGCTACGGGATGCGCATCAAAGCGATCTACAGCTTGTTCAATGCAGATGATGTGAAAACCTTGGTTCAAACTCTTAATGAGAAGCGTGACCTGAATACTCGTCTGTTGAACTCATTAAATACTGTGCCGGGGATGCAAGACGAAGTAGCAGCGATGAGTAAGGCGATGAATCATTATGTCGACTTTTCTCGTACAACAATGCTTCCTTTATTAAAGGTAAAACATGGTAATTCAGCTCTGTCTTCTGACTTCAATGCACGTTACCAAGTGGCCATTGACCAATACCGTCATGCAGGCAACGAGATGGTACAAGCCATCAATAGCCTATCTAAAAAGCTTAACTTACTTGCAACGCAAGAAGTGGACATCAATGGTCAGCAACACACCAACACACTTGATACGGCAACGGTAGCTCTGTTGGTTATCCTTTCAGTCGCACTGGGCATCAGCTGGATACTCGCAAGCATCATTGTTAAACCAATAAGCAATATTCAAGCAACCATGCGTGAAGTTGCTAAAGGTAACTTGTTAGTTAAAGCAGAAGAATACGGCGATAACGAAATCTCTCGCCTAGCAAAAGACGTTAACCAATCGGTAGACCAACTGCGTGACACCGTAAGTTCACTTTCTCGAATCAGTATTGAAGTCGCTTCTGCTTCCACAGAGCTAGCAGCAGTAATGACGCAATCAAGCGTGAACTCAGATCAAGAGAAGCAAGAAGTTGAACAAGTTGCTTCAGCAGTGAATCAATTGGAGAGCACAGCTTCTCACGTTAACGAGAATGCAGTTCAAGCAGATTCGGCGTCTAAGCAAGCTGACGAGATGGCAACGCACAGCATGAGTTTGTTTAACGAAAGCAACAAAGCCAATGAGCAAATGGCTATTCAGCTTAGTGAAGCAGCGAATGTGGTAGGAACACTGAAAGAGCACTCAGAACAGATTGGTAAAGTAATTGAAGTGATTCAAAGCATCTCTGAACAAACTAATCTACTTGCGCTTAACGCGGCCATTGAAGCGGCGCGTGCGGGAGAAAGCGGTCGTGGTTTTGCGGTAGTTGCCGATGAAGTTCGAATGCTAGCGGCACGTACTCAAGACTCAACCAAAGAGATCCAAACCATTATCGAAGGTTTGCAAATCCAATCTGGCAACGCCAATGAAAGTATGAGCAACTCACTGGCGATGCTAGAGCAAAACCAAGCGCTTGCTAGTGAAGTGAGCATCGCCCTTTCTGGTATCGCTAACTCGGTAACGGACATGACGGAGGTCAACACTCAAGTAGCCTCTGCAGCCGAAGAGCAAAGCCAAGTGACGTCAGACATCAACCGTAATATCTCAAACATCTACAGCTTAGTAAGCCAGAACGTAACCGGCATTACCCAAGCTGCTGCTGCCAGCCATGAGTTGTCTAACCTTGCAGAGCAACAGAAGCAACAGTTGGGTTTCTTCAAGGTGTAAAGTTTAAGGTTTAATATTCGATCTTATAGTCAAAGCACCCCACCTAATAACAAAAAGCCAGTCACTCGTGACTGGCTTTTCACTAATAAACTCTTTCGTTGAACAAACTTCGTTACTCAAGCTCTGCATCCCACATTCGTTCTATCGCTTCGACTCTTCGGATCTGCTTTAAAGAAAAGTGGGCAACTCTGAGCTCCGCAATTGTCTCTTGTCGTTCGGCTTGTGATAGTCCTGTGTCGTCTAAAATATCTTTTCGTTCTGCTAAGTAAATCTCCAAAGCACCTTCAAAATCCGCTCTTTGCTGGTCAAGTATTTCAAGCCTTTGCGCTGCTTCATCACCCACCAGCTCATGTCGCTTCAAATATTTCTCTTGCTGATCAAGCCCTTCAGAGTTGGATAATTGTTGAAGCAGCACCTGATTCTTGTGACTCGTTTGAACATAATCGGCTTGCTCAGAGATTAAAGAGTCTAACCGTTGTTGGTACTCCAACTCATTCAACCCTTCTTGCTTCAATCGAAGCTTTTCTAGGGCAATTTCCCTCATTTGGTTATCGTGAGTAAATAAAATACTTATCTCACTAGGGCTAAAAAACTGAGCCTGAAGCTCGAGTAAGGCTAGGTTTAAGCGTTGTAGATCATCGACAGAGATCGAGGAGGGGTCGAACTGAACGTCCAATGACGTCAATGCCGATTTGTAATCAAGGTATTTGGCAAACAAGGCCTCGTCGACAATCGCACCTTGTGATTGAGCATAATGTTGAGCAACGTTGCTACGAATATCTTCAAGGGTAAGCTCTGTTTGTCCAGAGACAAAGTAATCCATTGTGTCTTTAGCCGATGCATTATCAATATCGGTGTCTTGTTGAGAGCTCACTTTCAACGAGGAGATACTTTGTTGTTTGCTATTGCTTGGGTTTAAGCCCTCTTCCACTGGATATAAAAGAAAGACCGCCGCTGCACTCATCAGGGCTATCGTGGTTGTCGAAAAAATGGCGGCCTTAATCATTATATTTCCTTATGGTATTAATGAATCTTCAAAACAGTCTACAAGCCTGCCAACTTCAATCGGTTAGCGTGCTGGCGATACAACGTCACCGGATCAGTCTCAAACAAATGATGGATGCCTAGCAAACCATTGATCTCATCCAGATGGTTCATTTTGTAATCATCACCAATCACTTTACCTAGGTGAGAACTGCAGGCTCCAACAAGCCCATCATTTGGTTCGTTAAACGCTAAACCTAGCACTGTCATCGCCGCATCGGTCGGGTCCAGAAGGTTGGTAAAAGTGGAAGACCCTGTCCATGAGTAGTAATAAACACCGTTGCTGGCTTGCCACTCACCATCACCGCACGCAGAGGTTGGAACCCCTTCAGGGTAAAACTGATTGAAAACAAGAGAGCCTTCTGTGGTCAGCGCTTCTAATGATGCCAAGCCATCTTGTTCTAGCTCAGAACCGCCGGACAGTAGGTTGATGAGTGTCGTCAAACCACCAGCCAACTTAACTGCAATCCCTTCTGAAACTGAACCCTCAGGTACCGTTCCACGGACTAAATCCGCTACTTTTGAGCCTTTATGAACGCCGCCTATACTCGTTACCGATGCGACAAGGTCTGGTCTCACTGAGGCCACATACCGTGCAGTGGGGCCACCATGACTATGCCCGACAAGGTTGACTTTTTTTGCTCCGGTTGCTGCTAGAAGTGTCTCAACTTGATCCAATAACTGCTCTCCCCTAACCTCTGAGCTATTCGTCGCTGATACCTGTGTAACGTATACGCTCGCACCATCTTTGGTTAAGGATTCAGGTACTCCGTAGAAGTAATCCACACCCGCTAACGTATCGAACCCAAATAAGCCGTGCACCAACACAATGGGATATTTGGTTTCAGTGTATCCACTGACTTCTAACGCCGATGCGCTTGTTCCTGCATAGACCCCCATGCTAGATAGGCAGGCGATTGTCCAAATTAATATCTTTTTCAATGCTCTCTCCTTAAACAAGTTAGACCTCTGTTGAGCATCAAAACTTAGGTGATAATTTTATAAAACTAAAAAGGGTGGCTCGATATTTGTGATGTTGAACAGGAAATAAATAAAAGGAATGAACATTTAGTAGGCGAATAACAATCAACAAAAATAACAATAAAATACTGATTAAATTAATATTTAACCAAGATGACGGGGTAATTGTGACTCTTAATCTCCGCTGCTGACTACTTACGAAGCCATAGCTTAACCAATGACTGTGCGACCTATGGCTCAGATAACTATGTATTTTGGGGCTTAACACACCCTACTACCGCTACTCATAAATATATTGCCAACCATATCTTGGCCTATTCGCTCTCTACATTTAATTTCTAGTGAATTAGCGACAGCTCTATATCTTCAAATACCAAATGAAAAACTAAGTATCAGTGGTTTACATAAACTGCAGATACAAAAAAACCGCCTATTTAGGCGGTTTTTATTTATCTAAACTTTATCAATAAAGCTTTTAAACTGGCCAGTAATTACTCGTCGTCCACTTTTGGCGCGACTTTCTTCTTAGGAATAAACACGCTATCACCCACAGCCACATTTTGGTGAAAACTCTTATCGCGTTTAACTGGCTTCTTCGCTGTCTTCTTCGCTTGAGGTTTGCCCGCTTTCTTAGCTGGACCGCCCTTCTTGAAGGCTGGCTTACGAGGCTTGATGCCTTTGAACTTACCTTTAAGGCCTTCAAGGACTGAGAAGTTAAGATCTTGCTGCAGGTAAAGCTCAACGCGCTTGAAGCTGTCCCAGTCTTTTGGACCGACCAAAGAGATTGCATCACCTTTATTACCAGCACGACCGGTACGACCAACACGGTGAACGTACTCTTCAGTGTGCTTAGGCATATCAAAGTTGATAACATGGCTCACGTTTGGAATATCAATACCACGTGACGCAACATCTGTTGTTACTAGAATCTTGTAAACCGCGCGCTCGAACTGGCTCATGATGGCATTACGTTGCGTTTGGTTTAGGTTACCACTCAGTGCAACCGCTTTTAGCTTCTTCTCATTAAGCTTATCGGTTAGACGATCAGTATCAGCACGAGTTGCCGTGAAGATCATAACCTGGCGGTACTCAGCCTCTTCCAGTACTCGGTCTAGAATCGCTTCTTTATGATCCAAGTGGTCACACAGGTAGAATTTCTGCGTGATATCAAGGTGCTGCTCATTCGATACACCCACAGAAATACGCTTAGGAGCGTCTAGCATCTCATTAGCAATATCGTTCACTTCTGCGTGATCAAGCGTTGCTGAGAACATCAAGGTTTGACGGCGACGGTGCTTCGCAGCATTAGCAATACGGCGCAGTTCAGGCGCAAAGCCTAGATCAAGCATTCGGTCAGCTTCATCAAGGATCAGTGTTTCAACACCATCTAGAAACAGCGAACGGTGCTCTAGGTGATCGGCTAAACGGCCAGGAGTCGCTACGATAAAACGAGGGTATTTACGCAGTGCTTTAACTTGATCATTAAAGTTCTCGCCACCTAGGATAAGAGTCGCTTCGTAAGACAGACCACCCAGCATGCTACGCAATTCGCCATATACCTGCTTAGCCAACTCACGAGTAGGAGCCAAGATTACACCACGAGGATCACGAGCAGAAAACGCTTTGGTTTTTAATGCTTTGTGAATCATTGGCAAAACAAACGCCAATGTTTTACCTGAACCCGTTTTTGATGAAGCCAATAGATCCTTACCGGCAATAGCAACAGGGATCGCTTTCGATTGGATCTCTGTCGCTTTCTTAAAGTCGTAATGTTTTAAGTTCTTCAGTAAGCGGTTATCTAAGCCTAAATCTTTAAAGTGCAAAGGACTCTCCAGTCATGATGGTATTGAATAAGTTTATTTTAACGCGACATGATACCGCGAAAATGCTTTATAAGGATAGAGATCACAGTAAATTTATCCTTACTAACAAAGTTATTTAGAGCATTGTATGCGTTGACACCAAAGGGCTGCCTCTATTAAACCAGAGGCAAAGTTCTTCAAAATAAGCTATCTCATAAGTGAGACAGAACGTGATGCTCAGCTAATTACCTCAAAAATTTAGCAATTTCTTTAGTTATTGTTTTTGCGCTTAAAAAATTAGTCGCTACAATCATTAATGAAGCGACTATATGGTAAAGAATGTATAGCGCATCTTTTGATGTAAAATAAGCAAGGAGTTCTCATGAATAAGACGTTAATCGGCGCTGCAGCCTCAGTTTTCATTCTAGCTGGTTGTTCTTCAGAGCCAGAAGAAGCTGCAGTGTCAAAAATGGATCAACTAACGAATCAAGTCGCTCAGCTTACAAGTGAAATTGAAGCACTTAAGAGTGATAAAGCAGCAGCAGAAATGAAAGCTCAAGAAGCTTCTGAAGCCGCTATGGCAGCAAAAGAAGAAGCGGATCGTGCTAACGACCGTATCGACAACATCGCTGAGTCTTACACTAAGTAGTTTGATATTTAAGCGCGATTAAGCTATCAGTTAAATAAGTCGCAAAAGCAGTAAATTGATAGCACCACCTATTCATAAATGTGGTGCTTTTGTTTTTTTGGGAGAATTGGCGAGTCTAGTAGAGCGAACTGCCTCATGTCTGAGGAAATACCTTAGAACTCAATCACAGGCGGAGCGATTTCAACAGGTACACCATTTTGCGCAAAGATAACCGCTTTGGCTTTTGAATTAGGCAAATCTGCATCTTCCAGCCACCACTTCAGCTCAACAGGAATTTGTAGTGATTTCTTAGAACCGTCACTTCGAGTTAATGGCTCATGCGCTTCAACAAACACGCTTCGATCTGGTTCCAGTGACACCTTGATCGGCTCATTAATAATCGTCACTTGCTCACCGAGGATCACCTGCTCAAAAAGCCACTCGATATCTTTAGGTTCCATACGGATACAACCAGAGCTAACCCGCAGGCCAATCCCAAAGTCCTTATTAGTACCATGTATCAGGTAATCCCCCGCTCCATACGCAAGTCGCAGCGCGTACTCACCTAGAGGGTTGTTTGGCCCTGCAGGAACAACTTTCGGCAACTCAATGCCTTTCTCTAGATACTCTTCACGGATTGACTTAGGCGGCGTCCAGGTCGGGTTTGGTCTCTTTTGGCTGATTTTAGTAATCATCTCAGGAGTATCACGTCCAATCCGGCCAATACCGACAGGGAATACATGAACCTGATTTTTCTCTGGATCAAAGTAGTACAACCTAAGCTCAGCCAAGTTGATCACTATCCCTTTTCTTGGGATATCAGGAAGAATGAGGCTGCTAGGAATACTTAACACGTAACCTTCAGGAGGAAGAAAAGGATCAACGCCTTTATTTGCCGCCATTAAAGAAAGAAAACCGATATCGTATTGCTTGGCAATGATGGCTAATGTTTCACCTGCAGCAACGTCATGCTGTTGTATCCGACCAACAATACGGCTGTCTTTCGGAGGAAGCTCAAAAGTTGCCGCAGAGGCCCACGACGACGCAATTCCTGCTGCAATCAAAGCCCCTTTCACACTACACTTAGTCGTTCGCTGTGCGAGCAAAGCGATCTTACCTATATATGTTTTCATGGAGTACATAAGCGTCGAGTTAGGGCAATATAACATACCATTCCTTGGGTTGACGTTTTTATCAAAGTTTAGATTATCGCTGATCAAACATCTCTACAATGTATTGTTACCTCAAACACCATATGCAATTGCTCTTTCGTATAAGCGCTGCCTTTATCTGACCTTTAATTTATCGATACAAAATCGATTGCCTTTACACTTTCAACAGATTTAGTTATTAATATTAACGAAATGATAGCAGCAGACCCATTTTGTGACTGACATCTCATGGAGGCTCTACTTAACTCGCTAGTATTGCTCCAACAAAAAGAATTCAATTCAACAGAATCGGTAATTAATTAAACACAATTCCTATAATTACCGCTTAAACTTTGGAGAACGATCATGGCTACACCACATATTAACGCTCAAGCTGGTGATTTTGCTGAAACCGTACTGATGCCGGGTGACCCACTTCGCGCAAAATTAATCGCAGAAACCTTCCTTGATGATGCAAAGCAAGTTTGTGACGTTCGTAACATGTTTGGCTATACTGGTACTTACAAAGGTAAGAGAATTTCTGTAATGGGCCACGGCATGGGTATCCCATCAGCTTGCATCTACACACATGAGCTGATCGCGGAGTACGGTGTAAAAAACATAATCCGTATAGGTAGCTGTGGTGCTGTGCGTGACGACGTTAAACTAATGGACGTTGTCATTGGTATGGGTGCGTCAACAGACTCAAAAGTGAACCGTATTCGTTTCAATAATCACGACTTCGCGGCAATAGCTGATTTCGGTCTTTTAGAAGAAGCGGTAAAACAAGCGCGTGTACAGGAAGTTCCCGTTAAAGTTGGTAACGTATTCACTTCCGACCTTTTCTACACTCCAGAAGCTGACATTTTCGAAAAAATGGAAAAGCTAGGCGTCCTTGGCGTTGATATGGAAGCAGCAGGTATATATGGCGTTGCAGCAGATCTAGGTGCGAAAGCACTTGCTATCCTAACAGTATCTGACCACATCATTCGTGGTGAAAAACTAAGCTCAGAAGAGCGTCAAAAATCGTTCAATGAGATGATGAAAGTCGCTCTAGAGACTGCAATCAACATCTAACAATTTGATAAAAGATCCATTGAAAGGCGTCACCCCGCAGCCAAGTTCACTTGGCTGCTCAAATAATCCCGAGGGGGAGATCGTGTCTAACGACAAGCTGCCAAAAGATGCAGATGGTTTGCAACTCAACTTTTGTAAAACATTGGCGTGTGACAACTTTGGCTTGAGCGATGCAAAACGTTATGTTTTGCAACATGCTAACCCTAAGCGTCCAGCGATGGTTTGTCGTGAATGTGGAGCTTTCCCCCCCTTACTTAACAACCGTGGAGTGTTAAGCGAACTTCATCGCCTGAGACAACTTCACAGCGATGGGCTCCCCGCCTGTCGAAATGATGATTGCGATAACTTCGGCTTATCGGTTCATACTCACAAACACCTTTACCATGCCTTTGGCTACAGTGGCGACAGGCAACGTTATCGATGCAAAGACTGCCAATCTACCTTCGTTGATAAGTGGTCTGGCTCCAATAAAAAACTCCAGTTCCAAGAGAACCTCATGGGCTTATTGTTCATGGGATATTCTGTTCGTGAAATCTGCAGAAAATTAGAGATCAATCCAAAGACTTTCTATGATCATGTTGACCATATCGCTAGCCGTTGTCGTCGCAAACTCGCGATGATTGATGCTCGATGGGTTAACCATGCCAAAGATTACCAGTTCGCCTCTCACTATCAGTGTTTGCAACCGCAAAGTAACAACGGCGTGGTTTGGATCGCCACTGGTGAAGCACACTCTGGATACATCCTTTGCCAACATGTGAATTACTCACAAAATGAAGAGCCTTCAGGTAACGTTGACCACAACCCTTATGATGATGTGGCACGCTTTGTATCCAAAGAGCACTCTTCTGAGGCAAACCTTGAGCTACCGCAACGCTCTGACAAGCTTAAAGGGCGTATCGAGCAACAATACCAAGTTATTTTGGCGCGAGGCAACGTTGAGGACCCAATGGGTAACCTCACTGTATTTAGTTACCCGTCAAAAGGGGCGCTAATTCGACCGCCTTATACGTCTTATGCTCACTTCCTGCATGTATTAGACATGTGTGATGAAACTAAGCACGTAGCGATCTATATGCCACAAGATCCATTACTAAGATCTGCTGCTCTAAGCGTGTGTTTGCCGCGCATACAGAGTCAAAATATTGACCTTATGTACGTAGAAGAAGATACCGGCTGGCAAGACGATCACATTTTTGAAAAGATCGACATCGTTCATATGAGTTGGTGGCGCGATCGTTGGGCTATTGCTAATCAAGGTGATAAGCAGAAAGGTATCTGCTATCTAACGGGCAACAATCCAGAGCCAAAACAGTGGTTTAATACCGCTTCAATTCAACAAACTCAGTTTTATCAAGAGCGTTTTCAGATGCTATTTGATAGCTTTATTAATGAACCTAGACGTAAGCTTCGTCCTGGTGGCATTCTTCCATTACTCGACATATTTAGAGCTTGGCACAATCTGTGCTACCAAGATAAGCAAGGGCTTACTGCTGCGCAGCGCTTAGGTGTAGCGGAACAGCCATTGACCCTAAAACAGCTACTTTCATAGAAACGTACCTCTAGATGATTATTTGGGAACTCATTGATTTTTAGGTAACAACATGAGGTAACACCCATAATTAGAAAAGATACGTGTTTCTTTAGTACTCTAAGAAAGATAATTGGTGCTTATCCTAAATCACACTCTTATAATGATTGTGTTATCAATATGTTCGATAATGACGGATCTAAGCATTGGACGAAAATCAGTACCTTCTTGAAACAGAACTAGAACAACTCAAAACTCGTGTCGACTCTGAACCACTGGTGATCCTTGAGATTGCTCAGCAATGCCTCGTCAGATCTGAGCAAGTTTTGTTTGAAGAAGGAGCAATCCAATCGCTTATATTGATGGCAAGGTGTTGCTGGAACCTGATGGATTACCAAAAAGGTTTAAAGTACGTCAAAGAAGCCTACAAGCGCCAAAGTCGATTAGACACCGACCTTTTTCTTCCTGAAATCCTTCACTTACATGCGCTCCAATATTGGGGACAAGCCAAATACTACTCTGCACAACAGTTCTGGATCAATGCATTAGAGCAATCTGCACTAGGAGATGAAGTTCAAATCCAGATCGAATGCCTCATTGGTCTGGGCAACATCTGGAGAGTGACTCACGAATATAAGCTGGCTCATTCAACACACCAACTCGCGGTAAAAGTGGCAAACAACAGCCGTATTGGTTGACTTGAAGGCAAAGCAAGAATCCTGCTCGCGTGGGATTACTACTTGCTCAACAACTATGTTGAAATGCTGTCGGTGTTAGATGGTACGGAAGATGCGTTAAAAGGACACAAAGACAACACTTGGCACGCTGAGGTGTGGGACTTCAGAGGCCTTGCACTACTTGGGCTTGAGCGCTTAGAGTTACTCAGAAAAAGACCAGAGCAAGCTGCGGAGTTACTTAGGCTTTCGGAAGAGTCAGCAAACGAATTTGATAATGGTGAACTGCTCAGCCAAATCTATTATCAGCAATCTTTGGTCGCAGAAGAAAATCAAGATTTTAAAGCCGCTTTGATCGCCTTTAAGAAGTACCGTCAATATTCTATCGGTATGCTTCGAGAACAAACCACCCGTGTGGGTTTAGATAAAGCGCCCAGTTCAAAACGCCAGCTCGAACAGAGAGCGAGAAAACTCATCAACCGTATTCGAGGCCAACACGGGTATGCCCTTGAAAAACATCCCTCTTATGTTGTGTCTGAAACCTTTTGGTGGGAGCAGCTGGTTCTCTTCAAAACAGAGCTTAAGCGTTCAAACCACAGCATTATCATGTTTCAACATGTCGATCCCGATTACTTAGATGTCTGTACCGAAATTGCTCACACCTTATGTAATCAAGATGACTTCATTGCACGGCTCAGTTCCGAGCGTGTTGCGTTCATGTTCTCTGAAAAAGGCGAAGCCGCAGAGCGAACCTTCCAAACTCTAAGCACCATGCTTGATATTTATCCATGGCATAAAAGAGGATTAAAAGGTTCAAAACCAACCGTCAGCCTCAATGACATTTTGACGTTCCCATTCACTCTTGAACAACTTGAAGAAGATGCCGAGGTAAGAGTTTGATGGAAACGCTACTTAGTAAAATCACCGATGCCGGTCTAGATCCCTCTTCCGTTTCAGGTGAAGAAGCAATCACATTCTGGAATCATATTCGCCAGCATGTTTCGACAACCAAAACCGAGCAAGCGCACTGCTATATTATTAGTTCGGAATATCGCGCTGAACTGCAACAAACCCAAACCAGAATTGAAGAGCTTAGACTGGCGCTCAATCTATTAAATTCACCAACAGATATAGAAGATATACTGACCGTCAAAACCAGCCTAAGTGATCGCTTGGTAGAAGTTGGGGATTTCGCTTCAGCACTTAATGAATTCGTTAGCTCGTCATCCATCGCCGTTGAACATGGCTATATCGATGAATACGTAATGGCAATTCTAGGCATGGGTAACCTGTGTGACGCTTATGGCGACCACAGCCGAGCTCTCCGCTATTACCAGAAAATAAACAGCATTGACCATGCGATAAGTAGTCGCTCACTTCGTCTTAAGTTCAAGCTTCATATGGTGGCGAGCCTAGTACTACTGAATAGGATTACTGCAGCAAGTGACCTGCTCAATGAGTGTGAAGAGCTCAGCATTCTGGTCAGCAACAAACGACTGACTGCGCAAATATTGCTATACCAAGCAAAAGTGTTCCGTGTAAAGAAGAAGTATCACGAAGCCCTACGTTGCCTGTGTCAGATTCGGTGGGGAAGAGTTCCTAGTCATTCTAGAGAATACCGATATGGCAAAAGCAGAAATGCACTCAGAGAATTACCGTGAACGCATTTTCCAATTTAGTTGGCACAAAATACTCGGTGAGCGTGGCTTAACAGTCAGTAGTGGTATCACGATGCATCGTGAAGGAGAGAATACACAGCGAACCTTCTATCGAGCAGACAAAGCCTTGTATCGTGCAAAAGCAAACGGTCGAAACCAAGTCTACACCGAATAATGAGGTAGTTAAAGTAATGCCGAACCACTCATGCTCGGCACTATCCAATAGCAACATAAAACTTGCTTCGAGCTTTGTCTATTCATAAAAAGACGTTATTGATAGAAGAACAAAGATATTCCCCCTATTGCGGCAAGCGTGCCCATCAGACTCTGCTTCGAGACCTTTTCCCCCTTCAACGCATAGATCACCAGAATAAAGACAGGACTGGTCGCTATCAATGTTTGAGCTATCGCGGGATTGGCATTTTTTAAAGCAATTTGTTGTAACCAAAGCGCGAGAAATGTCCCAACAAAAATGGCACTGAGTAACCATAGCTTGTCGAGTTTAGTCATATCCCATAAATCCCTTTTGATTGATGAATAAGGTTTACGCTCGACAAAAGGAATAATCATCATCACCGCAAATACCCCGATTATCAGGCGAATCAAAGCCCCCAACAATGGTGGGATATCACCGCTAACCAAAGCGTAGTGAGAAATGACTACACCTGAAGCTTGGCACACACTTGCTACTAGCCCGTATCCAATGCCGCTCCATTGCGTTTGGTTAGTTGAATCGTCACTCACCGAATTAGATGGCTGAAACACCACAAAGGTCACCGCTAACGTTGTGATGACGACACCGAGCCAACTTTGAAATGTCAACGCAGCACCCAAGAACATCAACGCCAGTACGCCAGAAAGAGGCGGGGCTAAAGACTCAAGCAGCAGTGTCTTGTTGGCACCGATTCTTTTCAAAGCAGCAAAGTACGCGCTGTCACCAATTGCGATTCCAATAAAGCCTGAAATCGCCAATATCCAAAAGTGATTAGCACTCAGTTCAAAATCGGGCATTGGGAATAGCGGCATCACAAGCAGCATCATGACTGAAGCAACCAAGCCCTTGACGATATTGAGCTGCATTGCTGAGAAACGATGCCCAAATTGCCCATAAATCCAAGTCGCACACGCCCACACGATAGCAGCACCGATCGCCGCTATTTCACCAATATACATTTGTATTTATCCTTGTGGTTATGTGCATCATGCATATTTTAACGATCACTATTAAGTCTGTATGACAAATAAGATAACAGAAATAACTCAATACATTAGAGAGTGATTTTATAGGTTCCAATAATGACATCGCTCACATTAGAAGCAAAAACATTATTTATAACTCGTTAAATCACATTGATAACAATTACTTGGATGATAGCCTACTATATTTATAACTAATATCTAACATCACAAGGATCTGTTATGTTTTTAGACTACTTTGCGCTCGGTCTGCTGATTTTCGTAGCCTTAGTCATCTTCTACGGCATCATAGTCATTCACGATATTCCCTATGAAATTGCGAAAGGACGCAATCATCCTCATCAAGATGCAATTCATGTCTCTGGCTGGGTTAGTCTTTTCACTCTACACACTATCTGGCCGTTTCTTTGGATCTGGGCGACGTTATGGCGTAAAGATCGTGGGTGGGGCTTTGCCAAACTCGAAGAAGAACAGCACGATATTCACCACCGCGTTGATACTTTAATCGACCAAGTGAGCACTCTTCGGGAAGAAATATCACAGCTCAAGAAAGCAAAGCCAGAGCAAAGCAAGCAAGATAACGACCAAAATAAAGCTCAAGATCAGGAGGTTAAGTAATGGATTTACTGCTGATAATGACCTATGCGGCAATGTGTATCACCATTTTTAAGGTGTTCAACATTCCGCTAAATAAATGGACTGTCCCTACTGCCGTTCTTGGCGGTGTGATCATCATCGGTACCTTAATCTTACTGATGAACTACAACCACCCTTTCACTCAGATTGGTAACCAAGTCTACTCAACAACTCCTGTCGTTTCCGGTGTTAGAGGTAAAGTAATAGAAGTAGCAGTAGAGGCAAATAAGCCTCTGAAAAAGGGCGATATCCTCTTTAAAATCGATCCTATTCCGTTCGAGGCTGAAGTCGCAAGGTTAGAGGCTAAAGTAAAAGAAGCGAGCCAAGGTGCGCTTGGAATGGAATCTGATGTTGCTGAAGCAGAAGCAGCAAGAATCAAAGCCATTGCTGAGAGAGACAAAGCCCAGCGTGAGTTCTCTCGTTATAAACGCGGTTACGACAGTGGCGCCTTTACTGAGCAACAACTGGATACTCGCAGACAAGCTTATAAAGCATCAGAAGCTGCGGTTAAAGTGGCAGATGCGACCTTAGAAAGAGCAAGAGTTACTTTGGATTCTGAGATCGGTGGCGAAAACACAGCAGTATTAAGCCTATTAGCAGAATTGCGTAGAGCTCAATTTAACTTAGAACAGACTGTGGTTAGAGCGCCTACAGATGGCTACGTTACTCAATTAGCTCTGCGTCCAGGTGTTATGGCCGTACCACTTCCACTGGCTCCGGTGATGACCTTTGTTCACACAGAAGAGCAGTTCTACACTGCAGCCTTTAGACAAAACTCTTTGCAGCGCTTACAACCAGGCTACGAGGCGGAGTTCCTGTTTAGAGCATTACCAGGCAAAGTATTCAAAGGACGCATCGAAGAAGTGATTCCAGCCATCGGTGAGAGCCAATTCCAAGCGAGAGGTGCGCTACTGGGTACTGAGGCATTACGCACTAATGGCCGTGTGTTCGTTAAATTGACCATTACTGATGACCTATCTGATTTCCACTTGCCTATGGGTACAGCAGTAGAAGTTGCAGTTTATTCAGATAGCTTCACTCATGTATCTATCATGCGGAAAGTACTTATCCGCATGAAGAGTTGGCAGAACTACCTATACCTAGATCACTAAGCCAGATATAGGTTGTTCAAGAATTGACTTAACACACTGTTAATCTGAATGAAAAAGCCAGACCTGCTCTGGTTTTTTTGTTGCTTGATTAACCACAAACCACCGCTTTTTACATCATATAAACGTATCTGGATGGAATTTTAGACATCTAGACACTTACCTTCCCTTATGGAAGGGTTCTACTGTATAATGCGCGCCTTATTTTTTATATTTGCCTAAAAAACGATCTCGATGAGATACCTATTAAAAACGGCGAATATACGTTCTTTGTTATTTTTATCTTTCAGTATTTGAGGTTACCTATGAACTTTTCAGCGAAAACAGTGGTTGTCATTGCCATTGGCGCAGCACTGTATGGCATTGGTGGTTTACCTATGTTTGGTGTCCCAGTGTTCGCTAATACAACATTAAAACCAGCAATGGCGGTGTTAGCACTGTTTTCTGTTTTGTTCGGCCCAATTGTAGGTTTCTTAGTAGGCTTCATTGGCCACTGGGTAACAGACCTATTCGCAGGCTGGGGTGTATGGTTAACTTGGGTATTAGGCTCAGGTATTGTGGGTATGATCATCGGTTTATTCCCGATGTTGACCAAAAACCGCCTTCAGGAAGGTGACTTGCCTGTGAAAGACTTCGCGCTGTTTGTGGTACTTGCCCTTGCCGGTAATGTGGTCGGTTACGGCTGTTCAGCATTCCTAGATACCATCCTTTATGCAGAACCGTTTACTAAAGTCTTCACTCAACTGTCTATCATTGCAGCGGGTAACACTGTTCTGATCGCTGTTGTTGGCTTGCTGATCCTAAAATCAGTCGCTAAACGCAACAAACAAAGCCGTAACCTGACTGAGGCATAAGCGATAATGACTATAGCATTTTCGAACTTCTCTTTTAGATATGAGTCGCTGGATAAACCGACGCTAAAAAATATCAATCTAAGGATAGAGAAAGGAGAGAAAATCGTCATTATTGGACCAAGTGGTAGTGGTAAATCTACCCTAGGTCAATGCCTTAACGGTCTGATTCCTCATGCTATCAAAGGTGAGGTGACTGGGTCTCTAGAGATCAACGGCAAGAACATCTCTAATTTTTCTATGCACGACTATACCGAGCAAGTCGGCACAGTATTACAAGATACTGATAGCCAATTTGTCGGTTTGAGTATTGGCGAAGACATCGCATTCGCGCTGGAAAATCAGTTAGTGTCGAACATTGATATGTACCCTCTGGTTAAGTCGACAGCAAGAATGGTCGACTTAGCAGATATGCTTGATCGCTCGCCACATGATTTATCTGGCGGTCAGAAACAACGCGTGTCATTAGCGGGCATCTTAGTTGATGACGTTGACATCCTGTTGTTTGATGAACCTTTGGCTAGCCTTGACCCGAAAACGGGTAAAGCGACTATCGAAATCATCGACCAGCTTCATAAAGAAACTAACAAGACCATCGTAATCATCGAGCATCGCCTTGAGGATGTTCTTCACCGCGATATAGACCGGGTGATCTTGATGGAGCGCGGTGAAATTGTCGCGGACATGACACCCGATGAAATCTTAGCTTCTGAACTGCTTGAAACACATGGTATTCGTGAACCACTTTATTTATCTGCTCTGAAGGCAGCGAAAGCATCTTTGACCAGTGAAGATAAGCTATCAAACCTGAAAGCTCTCGATTACAAGAGGTTCCGTCCTGCAGTTCAAACTTGGTTTGCAGAACGCCCAACTCCAGTTGCCGAGAAACAGTACCAACCTTTGCTTGAGGTCCACGGTCTGACTTACTCCTACGATGGTGAGAAGAACGCTCTAGAAGATGTTAGCTTTAAGATCGGCAAAGGTGAGTTCGTTTCAATCTTAGGCAAAAATGGCTCAGGTAAATCGACTATCACAAAGATTATCATGGGTGTGATTGACGCAGATTCTGGCTCTTCGTACCTCAACGGTGAAGATCTGTCAGAGCTTTCTATCTTCGAAAGAAGCCAGAAAGTCGGCGTTGTGATGCAGAACCCAAATCATATGATCTCTCATCATATGATCTTTGATGAAGTTGCATTCGGTCTGCGTAATCGTGGGGTTGCAGAGCAGGAAATCAAAGAGAAAGTTGAGAACGTTCTTGAGCTGTGTGGCTTGAGTAAGTTCCGCCATTGGCCAATCGAAGCGCTGAGTTACGGTCAGAAAAAACGCGTCACGATTGCTTCTATCTTAGTATTGGAACCTGAACTTCTGATCTTGGATGAACCAACTGCGGGTCAAGATTACCGTAATTACACCTCAATGCTGGCGTTTATCCAAAAGCTTAACCGCGAGTTAGGTATCACCGTCGTGATCATTTCACACGACATGCACCTGGTTCTAGAGTACACCACACGCTCAATCGTAATTGCTGACAGCAAGCTGATTGCTAACGCAGACATGACTGAGGTGTTCAGCCAACCATCGCTTCTAGAGCGGGCAAACCTCTGTACCACCAGTATTTATGAACTCGCGACCATGATGAAAATCGACGACACCAATGCATTTATGCAGTACTTCATCGACTACGAGAGAAACTCGCTATGAATGCATCAAAAGTAAAATTCGGCATCAACTACATTGATACCAAATCACCGCTGCATGCGTTAAACGGTATCACTAAATTTGCTCTTTTCTTAGCTTGGGTGACTGTTGTCTTAACGACATTCGACCTACGGTTAATCACATTACTCATCCTGACGGGGCTTTATCTACTCAAGCTAACCAGAGTGCCTGTTAGGGTGTATAAGCCTCTGTTGCTGGGTACGGCTAGTGTGCTAAGCCTAAACGCTTTGTTCATGTATCTGTTGGCACCACAGCAAGGTACTGAGCTCATCGGCAGCGAAACTTTATTATTAACATTACCAGGTAACTACTCGTTGAGCCAAGAGACATTGTTTTACTTGGTGACCGTAACTCTTAAGTACATGAGTATGTTTCCGATTGCGCTGATCTTTGTATTCACAACGCACCCGACTGAGTTTGCTGCTAGTCTCAACCGCATTGGGGTTCCTTACAAGATTGCCTACGCGGTGAGCTTAACGCTACGTTACTTGCCAGAAGTTAAGAAGGATTTCGTCAACATCATGCATGCCCAACAAGCTCGTGGTGTTGAACTTTCCAAGAGAGCACCACTTCTAGTACGCATTAAAAATGTTGCTAAAGTGTTAGGACCATTGATTTTCTCAAGCCTAGATAGAGCAGATGAAATATCGAATGCTATGACGCTGCGTGGCTTTGGCAGACACAAGTCTCGCACTTGGTATAGCTACGCAACATTAAAATGCATCGATTTTATTTGTTTATTTATCATCGGTTTAATCGTGATATTGGCTATCGCAAAACGCATTCTTGAACCAGCATTGTTTTGGTATCCATTTTAGTATCAAGCTAAACAACCAGTTAAAATGACACACCGCTCAATAGGGCGGTGTTTGTGTTTTACCCATCCATTTTTCAGCAAAACTTAACCGCACAAACCACAACCATCGGATTTTGACGATAAACTGACCATTGCCTCACATCTTTGGTTTAAATTCTAGTCTAGAAGCTCTTAACATACACGTTTACAGAATGCTGCACTCGATAGGGATTTGTAATGGCTCGAATTACCCAAGTACAGAAACTAGAAAACCAAAAGCACTACGATAAGATCGTACTAAGCCTTTTTCTAGCTGAAGGACATGAAGCACTAACTTATGCAAGGATTGCTCAAGAAATTGGCATTAGTTTAACGGCGCTTCAGGGCTACTACCCATCAACTCGTGCTATCCGCTCCGTGTTACACCAACACATGCTATCGATTGTTATAGAGAGTCTAGACTTCTCATCTGAGGAAGCGTTTGTTCAATCATGGCAAAACGCTCTCGATGATGAACAATTCCGATACGTGATCAAGTTGATGTTCTTTCACGCGTCTCAGGTCAAAAGCCCTGAAGAATTCAATATCAGCTCTGATGGTGTATTCCGAGATAAAATGCTTGAGAGCTTTGGAACTGACTCCATTAGAATTATTGAAACCGTAGTAGGACGTTCTATGCTCTACCTTACGAACTTCAAGCAGCACTCAACGAGACACTCAAATAGAAAAAGGGAACCATAAGGTTCCCTTTTGTGCTATCTAAGCTCACATTGTGTCGGATTACATTACGGGTTCAGCTTGTAAAAAATAGTCGACAATGGCGGTAGGCGCAGCTCAATCGAGGTACCCAGCCCTTCACTCTGAACGGCTTCGATCTCGACAACTTCTTTCACGCCATAACCACTGCCGTTATATTTAACATCATCAGTATTGAGCAATAGGCTGTACTTACCTTTTTCCGGAGCACCTAGGCGGAAATGCTCATGTGGTACTGGCGTAAAGTTCGAAACCACTAGCACGCGTTCACCTGATTCACTGATACGCTCATGAGCCAGGATACTCGCCTCTGCTGAGTCTTGAAGACGCCATTCAAAACCTCGTGGGTCGAAGTCCAAATCATGCATCGCAGCTTCATTACGGTAAAGATGGTTCAGATCTTTCGTTAGCTTTTGGACACCTTGGTGACGTTCGTAGTCTAATAAAAACCACTGCAGTTGGTCATCATGGTTCCACTCTGCTGTCTGGCCAAACTCAGCCCCCATGAAGTTAAGCTTCTTACCCGGTTGTGCGTACATGTAACCCATGTATGCGCGTAGGTTAGCCGTTTGCTGCCACTCATCACCTGGCATTTTGTTATGGATAGAACCTTTACCATAAACCACCTCATCGTGAGACAGTGACAACACGTAATTTTCGCTGTGTGCGTAAACCAGTGGGAAAGTAATCGTATCGTGGTGGTATTTGCGGTTAATTGGATCTTCTTGAATATAAGACAAGCTATCGTGCATCCAACCCATGTTCCACTTAAAGCCGAAGCCTAAGCCCCCCATAAAAGTCGGTGCAGAAACACCAGGGAAAGCCGTCGATTCTTCCGCAATGGTCATCGCATTCGGGAAGTGTTTGTAGACCTCTTCGTTCATCCATTTCAATGTCGCGATGGCGTCGTAGTTCTCATTGCCGCCATCAACATTCGGAATCCATTGATCGTGGCTACGCGAGTAATCGAGGTACAGCATTGAAGCTACGGCATCCACACGAATACCATCAATATGGAATTGCTCGAACCAGTACAGCGCGTTTGCCACTAGGAAACGACGTACGTGTTCGCGACCTAAGTCATAGATGTACGAGTTCCAATCCTGATGCCAACCACGACGTGGATCTGGGTCGTGGAACAACGGTGTGCCATCGAAGTTAGCTAAGCCGTGGTCATCACTTGGGAAGTGTGCTGGAACCCAGTCAAGTACAACACCAAGACCAGCTTGATGACATTGGTCGACAAAGTATTTGAAATCATCCGGAGAACCAAAGCGGCTCGTTGGTGCGAAAAGACCAACAGGCTGGTAGCCCCATGAACCATAGAACGGGTGCTCTGAAACTGGCATCAACTCGACGTGAGTGTAACCAAGCTCGGTGAGGTAAGGGATCAGCTCTGCTGCTAACTCGCGGTAGTTTAGAAAATCACCTTCAGCATTGCGCTTCCAAGAACCAGCATGTAATTCATAGAACGACAGTGCTTCTTTACGTTTCTCTGTCACTGGGCGATTTTGCCATTTGGTATCTTGCCACTCATAACGAGCGTGATCGTAAGTCACAGAAGAGAAAGAAGGGTACTGCTCAGAGTAGAAACCCCATGGGTCAGCCTTATGAGGTAAGCCTTCACCATTTGGTCCTTTTAATTCGAACTTATATTGAGCGCCCTCTTCCAAGTCTGGAATGAATAAGCCCCAAATACCGTAGTCTAAACGTTGCATTGGGTGGCGACGACCATCCCACGAGTTGAAGTTACCGACTAAGCTAGCCGCTGTTGCATGCGGTGCATAAACCAAGAAGCGAGTACCAGAAATTGTCTGACCATCACGCTCTAGCGTAACAAACTGAGCCCCCATGTGATGGTACATATCTTTAGGTGTGTGAAGGTCTTCATAGCTCGCGTACAACTCATGATACTGGTATGGATCATCTATGATCTGCTCTACTCCCGCCCAATCAACTGCGAGCTTGTAGTGAGTAAAACGCAAGTCTCTTTTTTGCTTAAGAATGAATCCACTTTCATTCTCTCGCTCTAACGCAATACGAGGTTCCTTTCCAACAATCAACTCAACTTTGTCTGCGCCCGGGATCCATACGCGCAATGCACCTTCATCAGAAGACAGATACGGACCTAAACATGAGAATGGGTCAGCAAACGAAGCCTGTGATAGTTGGGTATATATTTGTTCTTGCTTTGAAATTGAACTCATTTCCAAAACCTTTCTCCCTAACCAAACATCCAAAAAATATAAAATAAAAATGCCCGCTATGGATGCGGGCAATATAACGACGATCTATTGTACCTGACGTACGCAAACGTTTGAGTGACCAAGATTATAGTTTCTTATGCAACAAGCAAAAACCTCAGTATTATCAGGCCACTCAAGCATATTAGTTACCCGCTTTTTCACGAACTTCGGTCAAACGAGAAGCAATACGGTTAACACCATCGTGAGCAAAAATCTCATCAAGGTTCATCGATAGCTTACGACGCCAGTTCGGGTATTCGTCTACCGTACCTGGAATGTTTACTGGCTGATCCATTTCTAGCCAGTCTTCCAATTGAACACTTAGAAGCGTTGAAGAACCTGCTGCAACGTGAAGTTGTAGCGCTTCAGCTAGGTAAGAGTCCATTGGCACTTGGCTCGCATCACGACCTACACCATCCGGTAGGAAACCATGCCATGCAACAGAATCTAGAATGCCCTGCTTACACTCAAGACGATCATCAAACAGACCATTTAGCTGTTCTTGATTTGGGTACAGGCCAATCTCTTGACCCATCTTCAGATCATCACAGTGCCAGAAGCCACGTAGCGTCGGCATATCGTGTGTACACAGCGCCGCCATTGATTGTGATGCGTAGTGTTTTGGTGAAATGAAGCCACCGTCATCCTCAGATGTTTCGAAGAAGAATACCTTGTATGAGTGAACGCCAGCATCCGCTAGGATATCGATGATTTCATCAGGTACAGTACCCAAGTCTTCACCGATTACAGAACATTGGTAGCGGTGTGATTCAAGCGCTAAGATCGCTAGCATGTCTTGAACTGGGTAGTAGATGTAAGCACCCTGTGTTGCATCTTCACCTTTTGGAATCCACCACAAACGTAGTAGGCCCAATACGTGGTCGATACGTAATGCGCCACAGTGCTTCATGTTTGCGCGTAGTAGCTTGATGTAAGCATCGTAACCCGTCGCCTGAAGTACTTCTGGGTTTAGCGGTGGAAGCCCCCAGTTTTGACCGAGTGGACCAAGAATATCTGGTGGAGCACCGATGCTTGCATCCATCACTAGGTTGCCTTCGTCAGCCCAAGTTTCACTGCCAGAATCCGCAACGCCTACCGCTAGGTCTCGGTACAGGCCAACCGCCATGCCTTTTTCTTCAGCCAATGACTGAGCATCGTTGATTTGGCAGTCAGCTAGCCATTGTAGGTACATGTAAAGATGTACTTTATCTAGGTTGTCTTTGATGTATTTTTGAGTCGCTGGGCTTTCAAATGTGCGGTATTTCTCAGGGAATACCGGCCATCCCCACATACCAGAATCTTCAGCATGCAATTCATCGTGCAGAGCATCAAATGCTGCTTGGTGCATCAGGCTATCACCGCCTTCTTCAACAAACGCTAAGAATGCTTGTGCGCGATCGCTGTTTTTGTCGAGGTGACGAGTTTTGAATTCTGTGAATAGCAGAGGCAAGATGCTCATCTTCAGCTCAGACACTTCGGTGTAGTTCACCCAGTGTGCATCACGCGCTTTCTGAAGGCGCTGTTGGAACTCTGCACTGCCTACTGTTTGTTGCGCTTCAGCGCTCAATGCAAACTCAGGTACTGAGCTCACATCAATGTATAGGATGTTCAACCAACGACGTGAAGAAGGGCTGTATGGACTCGCACCTTCAGGGTTCGCAGGGAACAGAGAGTGAATCGGGTTTAGACCAACGAAGTCACCGCCGCGAGACGCGATATCAGCCACCAACTGTTTCAGGTCACCGAAATCACCAATACCCCAGTTATGCTGAGTTCTTAGCGTGTAAAGCTGAACACTTGGCCCCCAAAGCTTTTTGCCTTCTTCGATTGGCGACTGCTTAAAGCACACTTTTGGCGTAATGATTAGCGTCATTTTGTAAGGCTTTTTACGGCGCTTACGGCTCACAATTAACTTGTGATAACCCCATGCCAGATCATTTGGCAATGCAAACACTAAAGGGCCACCCTCTGCACGCTCATCACGAACGACTTGAGATTGAAGATAGCCTTCAAGTACCTCTCCTTGCTCGGTCTCTAAACGCCAGCTGAACTCACTCTCACGAGCGCTCACACCGAGATTCAGCGCCACTTCTACTGGCTCACCATCACGCAAGACAAGAACTGGGGCTAGTACATCTTTTTTGTGTTTTCTTTCTGCTGACTTAAGCAGTGCATCATCGCTGCTTGTATCGTAGCCCAACGAAGCCAGTAGAGATGTAATTGTCTCATCTGATACCTGTGCTTCATCGCCCCATGCACTAACGTAACTGTCGGCAATGTTTGCCATTTCTGCGACTTGTTTTAATACGGTCTGTTCTTTCATCGCTCTCTCCGAAAACGTTCTGACGCTTTCAATTTTGTAGGGTTGTTATTTAATCTGTTACTAATCAATTAGCTTGTGGCAATCAGTTTGTGAGCATTGTTATCGGTAAAAACCATCTGTTTGAACACAAGCTAGTTGAGCCAAGGCAGAAACTGCCTTGGCTACATTTAATCGATTAACGGTTAACCGCTTCAAGTTTCCAAATGTTGTTCACGTAATCGCGGATAGAGCGATCAGATGTGAACTTACCAACGAGTGCTGTGTTAAGAATCGCTTTCTTAGCCCAACCCGCTTGGTCTTTGTATTGCATGCCCATGTCTTCATGCGCCTTCACGTAAGAAGCAAAGTCAGCAAGACATAGGTATGGGTCACCGCCGTCTAGCAGGCTATCAAACGTTGCACGTAGAAGGCCTGGTTGACCTGGTGTGAACTCTTCACCCGTTAGTAGATCAAGTGACGCTTTCAGAAGTGGGTCTGCGTTGTAGTAGTCGTATGGGTTGTAACCCTGAGCTTTCAGTGCTTGTACGCCATCAACTTCTAGACCGAAGATGTAGATGTTCTCATCACCCACTTCTTCACGTATCTCAACGTTCGCACCATCCATCGTACCGATAGTCAGAGCACCGTTTAGAGCCATCTTCATGTTACCCGTACCTGATGCTTCTTTACCCGCTAGCGAGATTTGTTGAGAAACGTCAGCTGCCGGAATGATGATCTCCGCCATGCTTACACGGTAGTCAGGGATGAATACCACTTTAAGCTTGTTGCCAATGCGAGGATCGTTGTTGATCTTCTCTGCAATCTTGTTAACCGCGAAGATGATTTCTTTCGCTAGGTGGTAGCCCGGTGCTGCTTTCGCTGCGAAGAAGCAAACACGTGGCTCACACTCAAAACCAGGCTCGTTCAGGATACGGTGGTACAGAGATAGAATGTGTAGCAGGTCTAGGTGCTGACGCTTGTATTCGTGCAGACGCTTGATTTGCACATCGAAGATAGCGTTAATATCTAGCTCGATACCCATGTTCTCTTGAACCCAATCAGCAAGGCGCTGTTTGTTTTCTTTCTTAACCGCCATGAATTCTTTTTGGAATTTCGCGTCTGTCGCGTACTTAGCAATACCTTCTAGCTGCTCAAGTTTTGCAGGCCACTCTGTACCAATCTTGTCAGTGATTAGCTTAGATAGACCTGGATTACAGAACTTCAACCAACGACGAGGCGTGATACCGTTTGTTACGTTAGTCAGTTTGCCTGGGAAGATTTCGTTAAACTCTGGGAACAGATCTTTCTTAACCAATTGAGAGTGAAGTGCCGCTACACCGTTTACTTTGTAAGAGCCAATCACACATAGGTTTGCCATGCGAACCATGCGGTGGAAACCTTCTTGGATGATAGAAAGCTTCGCTTGCTTCTCACCGTCACCAGGCCACATCTTGCGAACTTCTTGTAGGAAGCGGTGGTTGATTTCAAAAATGATTTCCATGTGACGTGGAAGTAGACGCTGGATTAGCGACTCAGACCAAGTCTCAAGTGCTTCAGGAAGTAGTGTGTGGTTTGTGTAAGCGAACGTGTTTGCACTGATGTCCCATGCCGTATCCCAATCTAGACCTTTCTCATCGATTAGGATGCGCATTAGTTCAGGAATCGCGATTGTTGGATGCGTATCGTTAAGCTGGATAGTTTCTTGCTTAGGTAGGTCAGCTAGAGCAAAACCTGCTGCTTCGTGACGACGTAGGATATCGCGAACAGACGCTGCAGAGTGGAAGTACTGCTGCATTAGACGAAGCGTTTTACCTTTTTCATGGTTGTCGTTCGGGTATAGAACCTTAGTAATGTTACCCGCATCGATTAACGCATGTTGTGCTTCGAAGTAGTCACCGTTGTTGAAGCTTGCTAGTGAGAATGGTGCGATAGCCTGACATTCCCAAAGACGTAGTGGGTAAACCGTATTTGACTCGTAACCTACGATTGGCAGATCCCAAGGCATTGCTTTTACTTCCATACCTGGAACCCAAGTACGCACTTCTTTACCGTCAATGTATTCAACTTCAACATGACCGTAAAAACCAATGTGTTGCGCAAGTTCAGGACGAGCCACTTCCCATGGGTAACCTTCAACACCTCGCCATGCGTCTGGCGCTTCTTGTTGACGACCGTCTTGAAAAGATTGCTTGAATAGGCCGTATTCGTAGTGAAGACCGTAGCCTACCGTTGGGTATTCTTGAGCGGCACAAGAATCCATGAAACAAGCCGCTAGACGACCAAGACCACCATTACCTAGTGATGGGTCACGTTCTTCTTCTAAAAGGTCAGTCAGGTTTTGACCTAACTCTTCCATTGCATGCGTGATCTGCTCGTACAGCCCCATGCTGATTAGGTTGTTACCTGTTAGACGACCAATCAAGAATTCAAGCGAAAGGTAGTTCACGCTCTTAGCATTTTTGATTTTCTCGTCATTTTCAGTTTCTAACAGGTCAAATGTTGTCAGTTCGGCTAGCGCGCGACCCATAGCTAGGTACCATGCGCGGCTATCTGCGTTTTCTATTGTAGTTGCGTAGGTTGCAGATAGATGTTTCTTAACGCTTTCTTGGAACGACACCTTATCGAAATTTTTTTGCTGAGTTGGTTTCATTTCAGAAATCTCGCTTTTAATAGTTCTAATTCATCTGTGACATATCGTGCATGGTCACCAGAAACTAAACATCCTCCCGCTAACGCACCAAACAAGGAGTAGATGGGAGGGCGTAGGGGGCGTACCGACATAGGGTTAGTGATCTGACTCTCATGTTCTGACTTCGAACAAAAACTTGGAGTGACTAAGATCACAAGCTCCCGTTTGATAACTTAACTTCGGTTGATGTGATTTTTATTTGACCTAATTACAGTCATTGTCAAATCTGAGTTTCAGATCACGAAAATATTTTCCGGGTATCATCTTTTGCATTAAATACAGTGCAAACAGAAACAAAGTCACATTATCGAAGCACCACTCTTTGTGATAAAAATCACAAATAAAGGGCGTAGAGACTCAAAAACATGCAGGAGTGCAAGGTTTCTGCGGAGGATCATAGTCGGTGTCGTTTTGCTTCACGTAACATGAGTAAAAACTTAAGTAATTAGGCTAGTGTCATTGGACTGCACTTTATTCGTGCTTGATAGATTCCAGACCATAGCCACGGAATAGGTGTAATACTTCGACATGTGGATCCCTTCGAAACTGACTCGTCCCGGCCGCTTACACAATGCAATTCTGCGTCCTAGGGTTCTCGATCTGCTTCAGAATGCAGATTGCTATAAACTCGTACTGTTCCGCTCTCCAGCTGGATACGGCAAGACCACCATGGCTGCCCAGTGGTTGGTAGATAAACCCAACGTAGGTTGGTATAGCATCGATGACAGTGACAACGATGCCTTCCGTTTTATCAACTACCTACTTCAATCACTCAATAAAGCGACGCAAAACGCCTGCCCTAATGCGCAAAAGCTGGCAGAGAAAAGACAATTTTCATCGCTGCATTCTCTATTAAGCGAAGTGTTCGCCGAGATGTCTGAATTCCATCAGGAATGTTTCCTTGTATTGGATGACTATCACTTGGTTAACAATGACGACATCCACGAAGCCATGCGCTTTTTCCTAAAGCACATGCCCGACAACCTAACGCTTGTTGTGACCAGCCGCGGCACACCGCCACTGGGTACAGCAAACCTTCGCGTTCGTGACTTAATGATTGAATTAGGCAATGACTCTTTGGCATTCGATACCGAAGAGACCACACGCTTCTTTAATCAACGTGTTGCCGATGGTATTGATGACACAACCGCCGATAGTATTTGTAGTTATGTCGAAGGTTGGCCTTCTGCACTGCAACTTATCGCGCTTCAAGCACAGCACCAAAAACGCACACTGGCGCAGTCTGCTGAGTCATTCTCTCACTTCAATCATGCTCATTTGTGGGATTACTTGGTTGAAGAAGTCTTCGACCTGCTAGACAAAGAAACCCGCCAGTTCTTGATGCAATGTTCTGTACTTGATCACTTTAATGATGGACTGGTATGTGCGCTAACTCAGCGCGAAGATGCGCTTGGAATGATCGAGTCTCTCAACCGATTTGGTCTGTTCATCTACCCTCTTGAGGGTGAGAAAAACTGGTATCGCTTCCATAATCTGTTTGGTGAGTTCCTTGCCCATGAACGCCAAGCTCGCATTCCACAACAAGAAGCTGAACTGCACCGCAGTGCGGCAAAAGCGTGGATCAAACAGAAAACACCGCATCAAGCACTACGTCATGCACAGCGCGCCGATGATCCTGATTTGATTATTCAAATCCTCAGCGAACACGGCTGGCAGATGTTCAACCAAGGTGAGTTGTCATCACTAGAGATGGCAATTAAGCAGCTCACGACCGATCAGCTCTACAGCGAACCAAAGCTGTCGATGCTACGCGCATGGTTGGCGCAAAGTCAGCATCGTTATGATCAAGTGGGTACCTTGTTAGAAGAGGCAGAAACTCAGTATCAAGCACGAAACATTGAACTCGATACTCAGCAGCAAGGCCAATACAACGCACTACGTGCACAAGTTGCTATCAACAGTAATGAACCTGAAAAAGCGCTCGAACTCGCAGAGCTTTCTCTAAGCCAGCTTAATACCACGGTTTACCGCAGCCGCATTGTGGCAACCTCGGTTGTTGGCGAAGTGAATCACGTAATGGGTAACCTAAGCCGTGCTCTACCAATGATGCAGCAAACTGAGAAGTTGGCTCGCCAGTATCAGGTTTACCATCAGGCACTGTGGGCGATTCTTCAGCAGAGTGAAATCTTGATAGCTCAAGGCTACGTTCAAGCTGCATTTGAATTGCAAGACAGCGCGTTCAAATTGATTGAAGAGCACCAACTGCAATATGTACCTCTGCATGAATTCTTGCTACGCGTACGAGCACAGATCTTCTGGTGTTGGAACCGTTTAGATGAAGCAGAAGAGTGTTGCTACAAAGGCTTAAATATCCTTGGTCACCACTCTCCAAGCAAACACCTTCATAGTTACTCAATGCTGGCTCGTATTTCACTGAGCCGCGGTGAGATCGACAAAGCATCGAAGTTTATCGACCAGATCCAACACTTACTCCGCCAATCAACCTACCACGTTGATTGGACGGCAAACGCTTCACTGTCTCTGATCTTGTTCTGGCAAGTGAAAGGCGATAAAGATGCTATCCGCGACTGGTTAAGCGTTGCGGTAAGACCGGAATCTGCGAGCAACCATTTCTGTCAGCTTCAGTGGCGTAACATCGTGCGTGCTCACATCATCCTTGATCAATATGAAGAAGCAGAAGAGGCGCTAGCATTCTTGAAGAGCGAAGCACAGTGTTCACAATTGGTCACTGACACCAACCGTAACTTGATTGTTGAGGCGGTGCTACGTACACAAATCAATGATGAAGACAGCGCGCGTGTATTGCTTGAAGAAGCCCTACACATGACCAACCAAACAGGCATGGTCGGTAACTTCTTGGTCGATGGTGGCACTATCGGGCATATTCTAGATAAGTTGAGCAACAAACCTGGCTTGGGTGATTTAGAACGCCACCGAGCACAGCAAATCATGAAGGATATCTCGACCACGCAGCGCAGCCGATCCGTTCACTTTGATGAAGACTTTGTTGAAAACTTGGTTAACCACCCGAATATTCCTGAGCTCGTGCGCACTAGCCCACTTACTCAACGTGAATGGCAAGTACTAGGCTTGATCTACTCTGGCTTCAGTAACGAGCAAATCGCTCAAGAGCTGGATGTGGCAGGGACAACGATCAAAACTCACATTCGAAACCTTTATCAGAAGCTCAACATCGCTAACCGTAAAGAAGCGATCAGCACAGCAGAGAATTTGTTGCAGTTGATGGGTTACTAAACAGATTCGAGAAAAAACATAAGCTGGTCACCGATGGTGGCTGGCTTTTTTTTCATCTGAAATTCAGAGCCTAAAAGTATCGGAGCGGGATTAGAAAAAGGAGAACACCAAATGACAGGAAAAAAATAGCCAACCGCAATAATCGCGATTGGCTCTATATATTTGTGAACAAATCATAGGTTCACTAACAACGTCAGTTGGCTAGGTGACCCTCGGCTTAAGAAGGGTCATTTGATACTTAGCAGTTAACGTGCCAACTTTAATTAGGCATTTTATAAGTCCTGTATCGCATAAAAACGGTTAATTTCACATGTGAATTGCAAAGTGCACTTGCATAATGCAATCAAAGTGCAACATTGATAAGAGACCAGTTTCAACCCTAGCGTTAATGATAAATTACTAAGTGATTGTATTTTATATGTTAGGCAGATATTCAAACCAACGTATTGCCTTACAATTAAGAGAGCAAGAAAAGCACCTTCTCAGTAGCATATTCATACTTTTTTGACAGCAAAGTTTGTATACTGCACTAAATCACCCTCAACTCTATGAAGCAATGAACTACTTAAGTACTTTTTTCAAAGGCATGGCCATGGGCGCAGCTGACGTTGTCCCAGGCGTTTCAGGCGGCACCATCGCATTCATCACAGGTATCTACGATACGCTATTAGAAAGCATTCGTAGAATTAACCCTAGCGTACTTGGTTTATGGAAACGCGAAGGCTTCAAAGCTGCGTTTAGCCATATCAATGGCTTTTTCTTAATTTCTTTGTTCGCAGGCGTATTTACCAGCATTGCGACATTAGCAAAACTGATTTCTTGGTTATTAGTCACTCACCCAGTACCTCTATGGTCGTTCTTCTTTGGCCTGATTTTGGTGTCGGTTTTCCATATTCTTAAACAAGTAGAAAAGCGCGATATCATTCGATTCGTGTTTTTACTGCTTGGTGTTGCCTTTGCTTATAGCATTACAGTGCTTAAACCACTGCAAATGGAGCCAACCAGCATCAACATCCTAATTGCAGGTGCGATCGCGATCTGTGCGATGATCTTACCTGGCATATCAGGCAGCTTCATTTTGCTGTTAATTGGTATGTACGGCCCCGTACTTAGCGCCGTGAAGGAATTCCAAATTGACGTGCTTGCCCTATTTCTTGCGGGCTGTGTGATCGGTCTGCTGACTTTCTCACATGTACTGTCTTGGCTATTACGTTCATTCCGCGACTTCACGCTTGTGTTCTTAACCGGTTTGATGATTGGTACGCTACCTAAGATCTGGCCTTGGAAAGAGACCATCAGCTGGCGCATCAATTCTAAAGGTGAGCAAGTGCCTCTCATCCAAGAGAACTTATCGCCGTTTAACTTCGAAGCCGTCACCTCTCAACCTTCTCAACTGACCTTGGCTGTGATCATGATGCTGGTTGCCATCGCATTAGTTCTTGGCTTAGAAAAGTTCGCTGAGCGCAATGCTGACTAACCTCTAACAATCGAGCGGCATTTCGCATGTAGGGTGCTTTCCTTAAATAGCGACGTGTCAGTAAATTGAATCAAAGCGAAGCTACTGGCTTCGCTTTTTTATATCTACCATACGCACAAAATTGCTTTTTGATACAAGCACGTATTGAGTGGTGTGATACCATCGCCGTTCTTAAAAAATCAATTGAGAACACGACATGCACCCAGCATTAAAGGTTGCTGCGCTCTGTATTGCGCTGGTCGCTGGCTTTTATGGACCACAGGCAGTCGAGCAATTTAAATCGGTAGTAGAGAGCCACTCTCCTGACGTCAACTTAGATGACTACTGCATGCTTTCAACAACATCGTGTGAGCAAGACAGCGTTACTATGACCCTTGAACACGAAAAAGCTCAACCTCTAGTCCCAACAAAAATTAAAGTGGTTTGGGAAGGCGCAGCCTCTGATAGCTTGATGCTATCGCTGGAGGGTTTAGAGATGGAAATGGGCTCAGCACGTTTCCAATTAAAAAATACTGGTAACAACATCTATGAAGGTAATGTCATTTTACCCGTGTGTACCATGGATCACATGACTTGGCTTGGTGAGCTTACCGATGGAGTTGAAACCGTAAAACCTGCAATAAGGATGACAAGATGAGTAAGAATTGGTCGCTAGCGTTGGTTGTAGCGTTTGTACTTGGCTTTGGAGTTAAAAGCTATCTCGATGATCAAACAGAGGCTCAAGAGCAACACGCTGAAGAACTACAATTCTCCGAAACGACGCTTTTTGGAAATGACAACCAACCCATAAAACTCTTTGACGAAACCGATGACAGAATTCGTATCGTTTATTTTGGCTTCACGCGCTGTCCTGACGTTTGCCCAACGTCACTAGCGATGCTAGCTGGAGCTCTCAACCAAATCTCTGATGAATCGAAGGCTAAGATTCGCCCGATGTTTGTTTCTCTTGATCCAGAGCGCGATGCCGCGGAAGCATCATATGAATACGCGCAGTACTTCAACCCAATGATTGAAGGTATGAGTGGTCCATTGGATATAACCACAAATCTGGCGCATAAATACGGTGTTATTTTCAGAAAGACACAGCTTGAAGATTCAGAGCTAGGATACACACTTGACCACAGCTCATATTTCTACTTTTTAAAGCCCAATGGTACCTTGATTACTAAAGTACCGCACACGTTGACGCCTGCGCCAATTGTTGAAGCGATCAACACATTGACGCGTTAGAGTGCTAAGAAACTCTAGAAACAGCGTGTACAAAAATAAAGAACTCAACCAATAGAGTTCGAAACGTAAAGTCAGGTCCCAGACCAACACATAAAACAATAAGGACAACAACATGAAGTTAAAAGCACTTGCTCTAGCAGGCTTATTGCTCACTCCTCTTGCTCACGCAAAAAGCGACATCATGGTTCATGACGCGTACGCTCGTGCGACACCGCCAACCGCAGTAAACAGCGCAGTATTTACGACCCTGATGAACCATAGTGACAAAGATCGCGCTATCGTTTCTGCGACGACACCTGCAGCAGGTAAGGTAGAGCTTCATGATGTTATCGTTGAAGGTGATGTGATGAAAATGCGTCAGGTTCAACAGATCACAATCCCAGCAAATGGTGAAGCCGTACTTAAGCCTGGCAGCCTGCACATTATGTTGTTTGACCTAAAAAATGGTCTAAAAGAGGGTGAGCAGATCGAAATGACACTGACTTTCGCGAATGGCGAAACACAAACTTTCGAAGCACCCGTTAAGAAAGTGATGAGTGGCATGAAAAAGATGAATCACGATCATCACTAATTCGAGAAACTGATGCTCACGAGTCTTATTAAGAGTCGCAACACACATCGGTAAAAATTAGACAAAATAAGCCACGATGACTTCTCGCCATCGTGGCTTTTTGTTTCAATTAAATAAGAAAGCGACTTTTTACGCACACAATGTTCTTACCAATCGCCGTTTACATCTTCAAATTTACAGTATATTAGATCCATAAAATATGGATTTGCAGATTTACAATCCAATAAAAATACATTTATTTAACATTTACCTCTAAAAACACCACGTAGTGCAAACAATCACACTAAAAGTAAACTATTCCTAGACACCCGCTACGATCCCGCTAATATGACCGCCCATTCCACTAGTGTATAGTTGGATTCGGTACAACTTTATAAAAGATACATCACTATAATAAATTAACAATTGCAGGTATTTTATGCAAAATCACAACATGCTCGCCCGCATCGCTCGTGGGAATCTTGTCCTCCAGATCCTTGCTGGTATTGTTTTCGGTGTCGTTCTCGCCATGGTTTCTCCTTCAGCAGCTCAAGATGCAGGCCTTTTAGGTAGTCTGTTTGTTGGCGCTCTGAAAGCTGTAGCCCCAATTTTAGTATTCATTCTTGTTGCAGCTTCTATCGCAAACCAAAAGAAAGGTCAGCATACTCATATGCGTCCAATCATCGTACTTTACTTGATTGGTACCTTCTCAGCTGCACTCACAGCAGTAGTACTTAGCTTCATGTTCCCAACCACTTTGACACTGGTTGCTGGCGCAGAAGGTGCTACTCCTCCTCAAGGTATCGGTGAAGTTCTTCACACGCTTCTATTTAAACTTGTAGACAACCCAGTAAGCGCGCTAATGAACGCAAACTACATCGGTATTCTTGCTTGGGCTATCGGTCTTGGTCTTGCTCTGCACCACGCATCTGCGACAACAAAAGCGGTTTTCGAAGATTTAAGCCACAGTGTTTCACACATTGTTCGCTTCATCATTCGCTTAGCGCCATTCGGTATCTTCGGTCTAGTTTCAGCGACTTTCGCAACCACTGGTTTTGAGGCGCTAGCAAGCTATGGTCAACTTCTAGCAGTACTACTAGGTTCAATGCTAATCATTGCTCTAGTGGTTAACCCACTGCTTGTTTTCGTTAAAACAAAGCAGAACCCATACCCTCTAGTTTTTCAATGTATTCGTGAATCAGGTGTAACGGCATTCTTCACTCGTTCAAGTGCTGCAAACATCCCAGTAAACATGAACCTTTGTAAGAAACTAAACCTAGACGAAGACACTTACTCTGTATCTATCCCACTAGGTGCAACCATCAACATGGCTGGCGCTGCAATCACCATCACTGTGTTAACGCTGGCTGCTGTACACACTATGGGGATTGAGATTGATATCTTCACTGCAATCCTACTAAGCCTTGTTGCTGCGGTATCTGCATGTGGTGCATCTGGTGTTGCCGGTGGCTCACTGCTACTTATCCCTCTTGCATGTGGCCTATTTGGTATCTCAAACGATGTTGCAATGCAGGTAGTAGCGGTAGGTTTCATCATCGGTGTGATTCAAGACTCTGCTGAAACAGCGCTTAACAGCTCGACAGACGTAGTGTTCACAGCTGCAGTATGTAAATCTGAGCAGAACAAAGCTTAATATGCCTTTATTGGCTCTCAAGCCAAAAGCTATATAAAGAAAAAGGGAAGCATCTGCTTCCCTTTTTGTTATCCAAATTTCATTATAACCATTCAAGCTGTATTCAACTTATCACGATGGATAATTCAGTGAACACCGCTCACTAGCTTCTGCTCCAATTAGACTGACTAAAATCTAGAGGGTCACTAGTCTGGTTAGCTTGCTTATCTGTTGGTACTTGTTCTGTATTCGATTGCTGGCTGTAATCGGCATTCGCTTCTTGTACATTCGATAGCGACGTTTCTATATGGCTAGTCTCTACATTTAATGACTCACCCTCTTCATCAGACGCTTCTTTCACTTTCTTTGGAATCGGTATATTGCGTTTGTAGAGCTTATTGAGCGCTTTGATTATTGAATGCTTGGTGATCGCTTGTTGGGTAAGTTTCGTCATGATCGGTTTAGTCAGCGCTTGTAAGCCTACAACCGCATCGACACCCAGCTCACCACCTACTTTATCTCTCTGCGACTTAGCTTCTGAGTAACCAAAGTGAGCAGATAGGAATAGCCAGATATAAGCAATCGCATTACCGTTTTCACCATGGTCTATCCATGCTTCACCCGCTCTAAACATCGCCTCTGCACTGTTCTTTTCGGCTGCAGTTTCAAACCAGTACACAGCCTCACGATGGTTAGGTTCTACGCCAACGCCTTTTAAGTAACTCATACCGAGTTTGATCTTACCGCCTAGGTTGTTTTTCTCTGCCGCTTTGCGATACCAATCAACAGAGCTTTCTGCAGAGTAGTCTGGGTTTTCTTTGTCTAAGCACCAGTCACCCATGAACAACATCGCTTCGGTATTACCACCAGCAGCAGATTCCTCAATGTAGGTGTAACCCTTGGGAATGTTCTTTAAGGTCCCGCGCCCATGAACCAGCGCTTTACCCATCTCAAATTTCGCCGATATGTCGTTGTCTAAGGCTGCGATCGCAAGCTGCCAAAAGTTAGCTTGTTCTCTTAAGATCAAGTCTTCTTTGCGCTTCATACTTATGCGAACAATGCCGTACATACCGTTGACGTTATCCAAATGTGCCGCTTTATCGTACCAATATATCGCTTCCTTGATATTGTTACGCTCCGCTTCTTTCGCTAAAAAAAGAATCGACGGGACATGCCCAGTTTCTGCTTTAAAGTGGCGCTCTTTTTGCTCTTGGATACGTGCTTTTTCAATCGCCTTTCGGTAAGCAACAGCACGCGCTTTACGCTCTTGTTCCAAGCGCTGTTTTCTCAGTGATAAAGAAATCAGCCACACGGCAATAAGTATTAACGAAAGAGCAGTCGCACCAATTGCGATTCCCATTGTACTCATAAAATGTTTAACCTAATTCGGTTTCGTTCTACCCTGTATCGGCCACAAGTAGCCTGTATTGAGTAGTTAATTTCTGGGTCTATTAACCCTGATGGTGACAAGAGGCGCAGTCTCTAAACGCGCCAGCTTAAACTTGATTCAGTATCTCAGGAATACATAACAATAAGAAGTCTGCAAAGACTAACCCGTACGCAACCCATAAATCGTGTGATCTTGCTTCAATAAGGATTGTTCTCTCCAATTTACATTTCATCAAGTTAGGCTCAACCGCTCACCAAAAACCGATGGTTCAAGACCTGTACTTGAAAGCAGCGATGATGCATGCACTCCACCAATCGTGACAACGTCACGCTCACGTGAAATATTAAGATCTAGGAAGCGGCCCTGATCGTCGTTCTGGAAGTAGAAATTGATGGCCGCATGCTCACTACAAAAGATCACCCAATTGGTAAAGAGGTGATTCACGTTCACTAAATTCGATTAAAGAAGCACTCTTTGTGAGAAATAAAAGCGCTCAGGCATGCTATAACTGAACTTTACATTGTAAATTAGTGAGTGCTAGAAAAGTAAAAAGCAGCCAGTTCGTGTGATGTTCTGGCTTCTTTTTTGATTTGATATGGCAGGAAACTGTTAGTCTTGCTGCATCTTCTCCCAAATCGTCGGCGACCCAATATAACCTTGCACAGAGGTGATGAACTCTTTCACTAGCTTGGTCTGCTTACGGTGCGGGTAGACAGCATAAATGGCAGTATCTGCTGTTGAAATGGTGTAATCAGGAAGCAGTGTCACTAATCCCAACTCTTTCATCGAGGCGTACAGGTTTGATTTATCAAGAAAACCATAACCTAAGCCATCTATCACACAAGACACCATAGTACGAACATCACTCACCTTGGAGTTCCCGCGAATCGTCAGGCTCTGGAAAGTGTTGCCATGTGGCTCTTCACTAATACGCAGATGATCCACCGTCATATCACCATTGGTATAAATCACCGCAGGCAGAGACAACAGATCTTGTGGCGTTTTCGGCTCCCATGCTGCTTCACAAAGTCATTCGAGGCGACCAGCATGAAGTTACTGTCAGCTATCTTCTTCGCAATTAGATTCGATTCCACCAACTTACTGAAGCGAAAGGCGATATCAAACTGCCCTGCGATGATATTAGCGATCTTGTCATCTAGTGAAAGTACGATCTGAACATCTGGGTACTTTCTCATGAACTGCGTGATGATAGGTTGCAGATATTGCTGACCAAAATAGATGGGCGACGTAATACGCAGCACCCCTTTAAGTTCAGACTGATACGAATCAGCAATACCTTGAATCTGATTGATGGTGTCTTTCAGCACATAGGTTTGCGCGAGAATATCTTCCCCTGCCGACGTCAAAGAAAACGAGCGAGTAGAGCGGTTGAGCAGCTGAACACCCAAGCCTTGCTCAAGCTTTTTGATCTGTTTTGAGAGAGAGGAATTGTCCATGTTGTGCAAGGTTGCCGCTTTGGTAAACGATCCTTGTTGAACCACATCTAAGAACAATAGCAACTGATTGGTATTGGGCACTGTGCCGCTCCTAATATTAAGCTCGATTAACGTTCATCTTTAGGGGTATCCATCACCACCATGGTTGTAATGGATTGAACCTGAGCACACTCCCCCAGCACATCGGCATGAAACTTCTTGTAGCTCGGCAAGTCTTTAGTCTCGACTCGCAACAAGTACTCATTGGCACCGGTGATATTGTGACACTCGACCACCTCTTTCTCCATAGCGACGTGCTCTTCAAACTCCAATTGAGCAGATTTTTTGTGGCTTGATAAACCGATCGAAACGTAGGCGATAAAACCCACGCCCATTAAGCCGTTATCTAAAACCGCACGGTAACCTTGAATGATGCCTTTACGCTCAAGATCTTGTACACGCCTTAACGTCGCTGAAGCCGACAAACCAATCCGCTCTGATAGCTCAATGTTGGAGATTCTGCCGTCCAACTTAAGTTCTTGCAATATCCTTTCGTCAAATCTATCCATAAGTACTTATTATTGTGCATTTGGTGATAATAGAGAAAATAAAAGCACATAATTGCCTCACTTTCCACCTACTATGTTTCTCAACACGTGAAAGTCATGACCGGTCAGTCACTTCGTTCATTTTATTGCTGGAGAACCATTATGCCTTTAGAACAACTTAGCGCACTTGCCTTGTTTGCGTTTGTCTCGACCTTCACGCCAGGTCCAAATAACATTATGCTTATGACATCAGGTGCCAATGTTGGCTTTGCCCGTACCATTCCGCACATGCTTGGCATTGCTCTGGGGTTTGCAGCTATGTTGCTATTGGTTGGCTTTGGTTTAACGGGAGTTTTCAACGCCTATCCTGTGACTCACCAAGTATTGAAATACCTGAGCCTTGCGTACTTGGTTTACCTCGCAATTAAAATAGCCAAGAGTGGAAAAGCGAAAAGCACTGAAGCTTATAAACCGATGACCTTCATCGGCGCGGCAAGTTTTCAATGGGTTAACCCGAAAGGTTGGTCAATGGCACTAACAGCCATATCTGTTTATAGCAGCGGCAGTTCATGGTGGGAGCTTGCAATCATCGCAGCTATTTTTACGCTAGCTAACCTGCCATCGGTCACCTTCTGGACGGCAGCTGGTAAGCAGTTACAACACTGGTTAACAACGCCAGTCCGCATCAAAAGCTTCAACTATGGTATGGCGGGCTTGCTATTAGCATCAACAATTCCAATGCTCTAATCGAATAACTTCTATATTTTAACGGTTAGTACTCTGCTGCTAACCGTTATTCTCGTTAAAAGTAACCCACAAGCTCACCAAGCCAGCGACCAAACATTGCCTGCCCGCTCGGCGTTAACGTCCAGGCAAACGCCGTTACATTAATTACTACTGTTAGCCAATAAATCGCTCTGAACGGCTGTTTTTGTGTTTTATGACGCAGCTTATCTTGTGCGATCAAAGCCCCTAACCAGCCACCAGCTACCGAAAAGATGTGCAGGGTTTTCTCTGGCACGCGCCAATTACCATTAATCGCGGCTCGCTTGTCTTTTGCGTACACAAAAAACGTCACGACACCGATAACTAAATACCACGCCAATAGCGTTTTTGAGCTTTCCGCAAACAACGCAGACACCGCCACCAGAACCAAATAAGTGATAGTGATTTGAACAGATGAAGACAACATCAACTCCTTTTGGGTAACAGCTCACATACTGTGGCAATTACGCCCTGTAGATTTTGATAAGGATGAGTAAGGCGTATTGTAATTCGGTTAGTCTGCAAAAAATAAACAAGCCCTTTCGCCCCTACATTACATGATGGAAGTTAAAGGAATTATAAATATGTACAACCAAAAGTACGCCATCTACCAAGTTTTTACGCGTTTATTTGGCAATAAAAACACCCAACATGTCCCATGGGGCACCATTGAACAAAATGGTGTGGGCAAATTCAGTGATTTTACCGACAAAGCGCTATCTGAAATTCGCAAGCTTGGAATGACTCACATTTGGTATACCGGAGTTCCTCACCACGCTTTAATCAATGACTACAAACACATTGGTATTTCAGACGATCACCCAAGCGTGGTAAAAGGCCGTGCAGGCTCTCCTTACGCTGTCAAAGATTACTACTCAGTTAACCCTGATCTCGCGGATAACCCCGATCAGCGACTAGAGGAATTTGAGGCGCTAATTAAAAGAAGCCACGACCACGGCTTAAAGGTAATCATTGATATCGTCCCTAACCATGTTGCACGTCATTACAAAGGGTTGAACAATCCCGAGGGCGTCAGTGACTTTGGTGCTCACGATGACACAACCCTCGAATACCACAGAGACAATAACTTCTACTACATCCCCAACAGCACCTTTAAACTGCCAAATATCGAGCCCGATTTTACTCCGCTTGGTAGTGAACAACACCTAGCCCTACACTCTCCGTTTATCGAAATGCCCGCTAAATGGACAGGTAATGGCTCACGCCTAGCGAAGCCTAACTTCGACGATTGGTATGAAACCGTGAAGATCAATTATGGTATGCGCCCTGATGGTTCAACGGACTTCTCAGAGTTACCGAGTGACTATGCTCAACGTAATTACCGGGATCATTTCGACTTCTGGAAATCAATCGATTTGCCTAGCTCTTGGGTTAAGTTCCGAGATATCGCCTTGTTCTGGTTAGATAAAGGCGTCGATGGGTTTCGTTACGATATGGCTGAAATGGTACCGGTCGAGTTTTGGAGCTATCTCAACTCATCCATAAAAATGCAAAAATCCGATGCCTTTCTTATGGCAGAGGTGTATCAGCCAGACTTATACCGCGACTACATCCACTTAGGCAAAATGGACTATCTATACGACAAAGTGGACCTATACGATGGGCTCAAAGCCGTTATGCAGGGCAAAGCTTCAACAGCCATCATTCCCGAGATTCAGCATCAGATGATGGACATAGAACACCACATGCTGCACTTCTTGGATAACCATGACGAACAGCGCATAGCGTCTCCAGAGTTTGTTGGCAATCCAAATATTGCTAAGCCTGCAATGCTCGTTAGCACCTTATTGAGCAGTTCACCAACGATGATTTACTTCGGACAAGAAGTCGGTGAACCAGGCGCGGAGAACGCAGGCTTTGGACAACCCTCTCGTACATCCATCTTTGACTACATAGGCGTCCCACAGCATCAAAAATGGATGAACCACGGCGCATTCGATGGCGGGCTATTAAACGATAGCGAAAAGCAGCTGCGTCACTTTTATCAGAAGGTGATGAACTTCTCTCTTGAGCACTCTTCAATGACAGGGCATTACCGAGATTTACACCAAAGCAATAATTTGAGTGATTCGGTTTACGCATTTCTACGCTATGATGACCAAGAGCTAATAATAGTTGCTGTGAATTTCAGCCAGTACACGACAGAACGTGTTTGCTTGGTTATTCCACGTGATGTAATCCAAGCAATCAAAATTGCGGACGGCAGTTACTTGCTTAATGAACATATCGAATCTATTCCGCAACAAGAATTACACGTGAAGGAAGGAGTTGGAGGTTTCAATATTGAATTAAAGCCGCTGGCATCGTTGGTTTGGGTGTTGCCATTACATAATTAACACCCTTGTCGATGTTATATAGAAAAATAAAGGCTAATTGACAATTAACTTAATTCCCACTTTAAATTAACAGCCGAACATTTCGATATCTTCCTCACATTTATAAGGATGAGCTCTCATCCTTATTCTCTACGCCTGGCCGCTACGCCCTATCCTATTGATATTAAAAATATGAGCTCTTGATCCAAGTAAATCCACATAAACCAAGTACAAATCGTGATATCGACACTAGGTTTCTTATTTTTACTTATTAAAAATAACTTTACATATAGACATCACAAATAGCTGACTACCGTTAAGACTAGGATATTCATCTTCATAAAAAGTGAAATATGGATATCGAAAAGTGAACAATATAAATATTAATCAGTGTTTAACTCTACGAAATACCTTTAACAATACAAAAAAAAGAAGCTTCAAGAAGTCGACCTTAACCAAAGCGATTTTACCCCTTTTCACCGCCACTTTAATTGCAGGATGCGGCAGTGATAATAACAGCGACAGCGGTACCGACACTGGCAGCAGTGGTCTATATCCTGCAGCAGAAAACGAAGTGGTTATCTACTACAAACGTGATGTTGCAGCTGCAAGCACTTCTGGATCGACTTATGACGGCTGGGGACTGCATCTGTGGAATGGCGAAGGCTGTACCAGTACCGATTTAGTCGGCATGGGGGTGAGTGAGGCTGGGACCGATTGGAACAGCCCTTACGAATACGACGGCATTAGTGATACTTACGGTGCCTACTATGTATTAAAAGTGGATCCTGATGCCGCTGACCCACATAAGTGTATGAACTTCATCTTACATAATGGTGATGAAAAAGCCTTTGGTAGCGCGAATTCAAAAGTTGAGCTACATAAACTCGGTGAATCTCAAGGGGTGTTTGGTTTCCATGGCAGCAGCGAATTGTACTACGAGCCTATCTCAGAACGACCAGTAAATATTGATGGTCAAAAAGCACATTGGCTTGATGCAACGACCATAGGTTGGGAAGCGGCCAGCAATGCAGACTCTTTAAAACTCTTCTATGCATTGGATAACAGCATCTCCATGAATGATGACAAAGAGATCATTGGTGGTACTGCGATTGAGCTAGTAAAAGATGGCGAACTCCCCTCAGAACTCAAAGAACGTTTCCGTCACTTAGCCAGTTTACCTGCGGTAGCGATTGACGTGGATAACCGCACGCTACGCACCATTTTAAAATCTCAGATCGTTGTCGTTGCTTACAATGCCGATGGCGATGTTATCTCTTCAACTGAGGTTCAAAAACCTGGCGTGCTTGATGCGGTATTTGCTAGCGAAGATGCAGGTAATGCCATCAGTGAACCATTGGGGGCGATAGTAGATGGTGATTCTGCAACCTTTAAACTTTGGGCTCCTACTGCAAAAGATGTTGAACTCGTTCTATACAGCGAAGACCTACAAAGCTCACAAGTCATATCGATGACGGAAAACACAGAAACAGGTATTTGGGCAACAGAGGCAGTCTCTAACGCTGTCAACCAATACTACCGTTACCAGGTGAAGGTTTACCACCCAACCACCGGAAAAATAGAAAATCGCCTTGTGACAGACCCTTACTCTCTCAGCTTGTCGAAGAACTCCGCATACTCTCAAGTCGTTGACCTTAATGATGCAGCCTTGATGCCTGATGGCTGGACTGGCTACGTCCGTCCTACCGTCGAGAAAGACGAGGACCACGTTCTCTACGAATCACACCTGCGTGACTTTAGTTTCAGCGACAAGTTAGGCACTGCAAGCCTGAACGGAAAATACCTTGCACTTACGGAAGCGGATCGTGAATCAGTCAAACACCTTCAAGATCTGAAAGACGCCGGTTTAACCACTCTGCATATCTTACCGGCTTTCGATATCGCTACCGTTGATGAAGATGAAGCAAGCCGCGTCGATATTTCCGATACCGTTGGCAAACTGTGTGATGTAAAACCTGCCGCTGCCTTATGTGGTAGTGAAAATGAAAACCGAACGATTGAGGATATACTCGACGGCTATGACCCTTCAACAGGCGATGCACAAGCGTTAATGAACGACTTACGAATGCTCGATAGCTTCAACTGGGGTTACGACCCATTCCATTACACCGTGCCTGAGGGAAGCTACGCAACGGATCCAAACGGATCTAAGCGTATTCTAGAGTTCCGTCAGATGGTTAAGGCCACGCACGACATGGATCTCAAGCTGATCATGGACGTAGTATATAACCACACCAACGCATCTGGTGTGAATGATAAATCCGTACTGGATAAGATCGTACCTGGGTACTACCACCGACTTAATGTGAATACTGGCGGCGTGGAAAACTCAACCTGTTGTGACAACACTGCGACAGAAAACCTAATGATGGGTAAGTTAATGGTCGACTCGCTCAAGGTATGGGCTGACGACTATAAGGTGGACGGTTTCCGTTTTGACTTAATGGGCCATCAGCCAAAAGATGTGATGGTCGAAGCGCTGGAAGAAGTACGTAAAATTGACCCGAATACCCTGTTCTACGGGGAAGGCTGGGACTTTGGTGAAGTCGCCAACAACGCTCGCTTCGACCAAGCAAACCAAATCAACATGGCAGGTACAGAAATCGGTACATTCTCTGACCGTTTGCGTGATGCAGTTCGTGGCGGTAGCCCGTTCGATGGCGGTGTTGACTCAGAAGGGAATCACCCGCTTCGCTTTAATCAAGGCTTCGGTAACGCAGCTATCGCCAATGAAGAAACAAAGACAGATCAAGACTCCATCAACGGTCGTTTACACAACCAAGACCTTGTTCGCTTAGGGATGGCAGGTAACCTTGCAGATTATGTGCTAATTGATCACAAAGGTGATACCAAACTGGGTAAAAACATCGACTACAATGGCTCACCTGCAGGTTACACTAAGATGCCTTCAGAGAACATCTCTTACGTTTCAAAACACGACAACCAAACACTTTGGGACAACAACGCTTACAAAATCGCAACTGGTACTAGCTCTGCAGATCGCGCTCGCATGCAGTCGGTATCGCTTTCTACCGTGATGTTGGGCCAAGGCATACCGTTCATCCATATGGGTTCGGAACTGCTGCGCTCGAAGTCGATGCAGCGTGACTCTTACGATTCTGGTGACTGGTACAACCGTGTTTTCTTCGATGGGTCTGACAGCAACTGGAATGTCGGCTTGCCTCGTGAGGACAAAGACGGAGCAAACTGGGATCTGATCAAAACCATCATTGCTGACCCAACGGCAAAACCAGACGCAGACGACATCGAATTAACTAAGCAGCAATTCCTAGAACTATTAAAGATCCGAAGCTCAAGTGAACTGTTCCGCTTAGATACAGCTGACGAAGTCATGAAGCGAGTCGATTTCCGTAACGTTGGCGAAGACCAAGTCGAAGGCCTAATCGTGATGTCTATCGATGATGGTGTGTCTGCAGGTACAGACCTCGATCCAGCGAACGATGCGATTGTCGCAGTTGTCAACTCAACCAATGAATCTCAATCGTTCAAAATCACAGGAGCAATAGGTTTTACTCTTCATGACATTCAACAAAACTCGGCGGATGACATAGTGAAAGGCGCAAGCTTTGCCAATGAATCATTTACAGTTCCAGCACTAACAACTGCTGTGTTTGTACAAGTACAAAACGGTGCTCAAGGCGCTGGTTTGCCGGTTGATAACTCAGGTAAGGATGTATCTAGCATTCCTCCGTACGGTCAAACAATCGTCTACGTGCGTGGTGACATGAATGGTTGGCACCCTGTTGATGATTGGGCGATGAGCTTTGTTGCTAATGGGGTTTATTCTGTAACAGGCAATTTGGAAGCGGGTAACTATGGCTTCAAGTTTGCAGATGCTGATTGGAAAACACCTAACTTTGGTTGCGACTCTATAGAACTTGCTGATGGATCAATCAACCTAGGGACTGATGGTAACTGCCAACTAAGCGTAACAGAAGCTGGAACCTACACATTCACCTTGAATGCGATTCACGAGCTAGATGACGACGTAGATGGTCCAGTTGTTTCGGTCACTAAGCAGTAAATATGAAAGGATCGAAGCTAAGTAACAGAAAATAAAAAAACCAGCGAAAGCTAGCCTTTGGGAGGCGTCAGTCTCCCTTTCTATGCCCCCAACAAACACCAACCTAAAAATGCCTTCTCTACTACCCGTGAGTCACATTCAACTTTTAATGATCGACTCACCTCTTACGTTCTAGATAGAACACCTCTTCATCTGTACTGAAAATTTCAGCCCGAATAACCGTAAGTCGCTGTATTTGAATCAAATATATAAAATAGAGAAGAGAGAGCTTATAGAGAACAAAGCTATTTACACATGGCGATGGGGCCAGAGAGTATAACGTCACTAAGGACCGTATTTAATAAAATCAACGGCGCATGAGATTCAACAGTATTTATAAACTCGCTTGTTTCGAGCTGATTGATTTCAACCAATGTGACTATTACATTTGTAGCTGGCAATAAAAAAGGACCCTATTGGGGTCCCTTCTCTTAAACCAGACTTTGTAATTTTATCAGTTACTTTTTATTGACTGCTTTCACAAAGACTTCTTGTGCACCTCCAATGCCTAGTGCTTTCGCTTCATCTAATAGGCCCAAAGCTTTTGGAATATTGTCTGCTTCGACAGCGGCTTTGATCGCATTGTGGTAGTAAGTTTGTGTCTCTGGTTGAATTTTTTCTATTGTTAGCTTCTTGCTTTCAATAACAGGAACTTCAGGAGCTGATGCAGATTTTGAAGGTTTAGTTAACCCACTAAAGAAACCCTCACGTTTTATTGCAACTCTAACTTCACCAATATCAACATGCTTCGCTTTAGGATCATCAATAGCAGGAACAACATTTCGCTTGGCAATAGCCATTGCTTTGGCTGGATGCAATAGTTGGGTAGTTTGTGTTAAATCTTGTTTAGTAGTGTAAATAACACCATAAATACGAGTGGTACTCATCGGTAGATTCAATTCAACTTCACCAAAAAGAACATCACCCTTTATAAAGTCATTTTTATCATAATCAAAAAAGGATGAGTCGTAATTTCGCAATAATTTAAAATTTTGATCATAAATGGCTAAATTTGGAGAAAATACCTCTAAGCGTTTAACTATACCCGACAGTTCTATTATGACCTGAGGCTCAGAAACATCAAAAGAAAAACCAGCCACTGGTCCCATTATGTCTATGCTATTTAAAATCTGAGAATCTTCAGAAAAGTGAATAGAAAAGCTTGATGGGACGCCAACTTGATTCCAACTAATTTGCTCCACCGTAGAGATACTTGCTTGGCCCGAGCTCGAAGAAGAAAAATCTTGGTGGCTCGCACAACCAAATAAAACGGTCGCCCCAATTAGAATCGATACTATTTTTTTCATTCACTTATCCCTTGTAATACAGTAGCCAGCTTGTAAGCTAGCTACTGTTTTTATTCATGACTAAATTCTAGATTACCACCAAGCTTCAACTTGCGCACCGAACATTAAGTCATTGTTATCAATAGCTTTATCACCACTATAACTAGATGCAAAAACTCGAATTGCAGGTCGAGCCCAGAAATTTGAACCTGCTTGCCATTGTTGAGCAATTGTAACTTTCGTTAAGTCTTCTTTATCAGCCCAAGGGTATTCATCTTGGTGGTAGCCAAGCTCTAGAATAGTGCTCATTGTTTCAGACCATTTGTAGCCAGGACGAACAACAACACTCATAGCTTTGCCATCGCTGTTGCCATTGCCGTCATCCAACAACTGAGCATAAACGAACGAGTAACCAAAATTCCATTTTTCAGCTTCGATTACACCCCAATCGATTAGACGTAAAGACTCTCGTCCTTCCTGCCCTAACTCCATGTTGTATGAATCACCTGCATGATTACCTACGAAACCAGCCCAAGCATAACCTTCAGTTGCATACTGAATGACAGCTTTGTTAAAGCCCATGCTATGGCCTTGAGTGTGTTCAGCTGTAAGGAAAAAGCCTGCTTTATCTAGACCATAATCACCTGAATTACCAATACCGCCGTCAATTGCATCACTTTGTACATCTGTATGAGAAGGGTCTGCAGCCATTAAAATGAACTCCATACTACCCTTGTCATTTGTTTCAATACCTGTCAAACGAAGGTCGATTGAATTAGCTGTTGAGTAAACTTGTGTACCCTCAAGTGGCTGTCTTTCATCTTCAGGTGTCGATGGATCATCTGCAGTTAGTAATGGAGCCTTCCATTTATGCTGAACAACTGCAGCATGAAGCTTCGCAAAACCCAAATCAATGTTTTCAACACCGGCGCCAGCACCAGAGTTATTTACGTAGTACATATCCATAATATGAACATCTTTACGTCCGTAATAACGTTCACCAGCCCAAATGCTCATGCCGTTTGCCATAGTGTAGTCAGCCCAAGCTTCACGGAAAGAAGCTCTCTCACCAGACCATGGGTCATCAGGATCTGTACCGATACTTTGGAACGAATTACCACGCCCATCTAAGCCAGCATTCTCATACGAGCCAAATGCCATTAGAGTATGAATATTGAATGCATCGCCATCTGAACTCTCCCAAATCTTGTTTACGCCAAGAGAAAGTTCTGCATAGTTATCACACTCATCGCCTAAACGACCAACTGCATGCCCAAATGTAGTAGGGCCACCATTACCATAACAATATTGCGAACCACCATCAGCATTCATGCCGAAGCCTGCGCGCATATATCCATGAAAATCAACTTCGGCAGCGAAAGCTGAACCAGCCATCAATGTCGAAGCCACTGCAGCGGCAATCAAACTTACTTTTTTCATTCTTATCTCCATTAAGGACGACTTATTTTAGGTTTTTATATTTTGCTCTCTTGCGGCAACCAAAGGCAGTTATGGTAGTCGTAAGATAGAGAGGTTTAGGGTTTCCCCTGATTCGTTTCAACGGGGTCAATATTAAGAGGGGATGACAAATTTGACTTCCTCCACCCCCAACTAAATTAAGGGGGAGTAGAGGGGAGTAGAAAATATACAGAATGGTGTTTTAAAGAGGTGGATCACTTAATCTAGGAGGAGTAGACAGCACGAAGATCTAATTATTCAGCATAAATGAGATCTACTTCAAATATATAATTTGAACTTCATCGATCAATTATTTTTTTAACCGTAATTAATCTGTGAAGATGCTTGACCTTACTGTGACAAAGCCTTTTACTAATAGTTCACTGATGTTGATAAACGAACAAGAAATCAAGCAATGACTAGAACGCTCGCTCGCCCTTATCCGCTAGGCGCAACGCTAGGTAACACTGGCTGCAACTTCTCTATTTATTCTCCTGACTGTAAATCTCTCTCACTCGCTCTTTTTGATGAGAACGATGAATTCACAACTTATAAATTGGACAATGAATACGCTGATATTCGATATGTATTTATCGAAGGTATTAAGGCGGGGCAAAAATACGGTTTTATTGCAGAAACAGATAATGGTCCAATATTACTTTCTGACCCTTATGCGAAAGCAATAAGCGAGCCGCTACACTACACCACGCCTTATAGTAATGAGAAAAGCTTTACGATGGCAAAGTGTGTCGTTGTTGATGATGCCTTCGATTGGCAAGACGTCGAAAAACCACGAATTAACCGTGAAGAGACCGTTCTATTTGAAACGCATGTTAAAGGCTTATCTCAACTTCACCCTGAAGTAGCCAGTAATACCAAAGGCCGTTATCTGGGGTTAGTGAGCCCAGAGATGCTTGCATTTTATAAGCAACAAAACATCAACTCTCTACAGCTTTTACCCATTGCGGCCTGCATGCACGAACCACACCTGCTTGATATGGATAAAGTGAACTATTGGGGCTACAACCCTTATTTGTTCATGGTGCCAGACCCTCGCTATGCAGAAAAAGACGCCATCACAGAGCTCAAAACAGCTATTCGTGAGCTGCACCGCAATGGTATCGAGGTGATCTTAGATGTGGTGTACAACCACACAGCAGAAGGCGGCGAAGGCGGAACAACCTTCAACCTAAAAGCATTAGATAGCCGTACGTATATTAAGCACGGCTGTCATTACGCAAACTTCACCGGTTGTGGGAATACAGTCGACCTCACCCACCAGCCAGCACTCAACCTAGTTATGGACACGCTTCGTTATTGGGTAAGCGAATTCCAAGTCGATGGCTTCCGTTTTGACTTGGCAGCCACATTGGGACGCGAAGGAGACAACTACAACCCTGAGGCCGCTTTCTTCAAAGCCGTGGCTCAAGATCCAGTGCTAAAAGAGACCAAATTAATCGCAGAACCATGGGATATCGGCCCTAATGGCTACCAAGTAGGTAACTTCCCGTTTGGTTGGAACGAATGTAACGACAAACTGAGAGACATTACACGTAGCTTCTGGCGCGGCGATCAAGGCTACCTTAAAGAGTTTGCAACGCGCCTAATGGGCTCTCGTGATATCTACAGTGCCGCGCACTGGCCTTACAAACTCACCGTTAACTACATCACTTACCATGATGGCTTCACCATGCAAGACCTTGTCTCGTACAAGCACAAGCACAATGAAGAAAATGGTGAAAGTAACCGTGATGGGCATGGTGACAACCGCTCAGAAAACTACGGTGTAGAGGGTGAAACCGAAAACCTGTTGGTTATCGCGACTCGTGAAAAGCAGAAGCGTAACTTCATGGCGAGCCTGCTGTTTGCTTTCGGTATTCCACACATTCTGACGGCAGACGTATTATCCCACACTCAAAAAGGCAACAACAACGCTTACTGCCAAGATAGTGAGACGAGTTGGCTGAACTGGGAAGATTCAGAGCGCAAGACCTACTTCAAAACTTGGCTATCTGAGATGATCGCCGCACGACAGCAGTACATGGTGCCTTTTATCAAGGCGTTCAGTGGCGAAAAACGTAACTCTAACCGTATATTCTGGAGCCGTGTTGATGGCACGCTGATGGAGCATGATGATTGGAATCGCTTAAGTTCAGTGGCACTACACCTTGGTATAGGTAAAGATGGCGACGAACTGATTTATCTCATCAACCAAACCAGTGCCCCAGCACGTTTCAGCTTACCCAATGATCGTGAACAAAACTGGGTAACGATATGTGATACCAACCTGAGAAATATAAAACCAGGTCACGCTGAAGGGGAACTGTTGTTATCTCCAACATCGATGGCTATTTTGCATTACTCACCAAACAAAACTGAGTTAAGTGAAAGGTAATCCCGCTCAATAAAAAAGCAAAAAACATAAGAGCCGATTATACTTGTGGCTTGCTTTTTTGTTAGCTGAATATCACAAAACTCATTGTTTTATATGGAATCATTTACATGGACATGACTAATAAAACTGCTTAGTGTCGCCGTACTATAAAAATGAATCTATCACCTCTTTGGATATCATGGCTTTACCTAAAACACTTATTCGGCTATTCAAACCATACATAATCTTATTAACCGGAGGAATGCTTTACCTCGCAGCAGCTCAATTAGAAAAAGTAGAGGCCGCAGCAACCAATCAACATCAAACATTCGCATTGCAAGCGCGACTATTCGTTCCAACATCGAGGCCGTATTCGGCAAACTCAATTTCTGAAAAACCAGTCTAGGCTCACCCAACACTACCGACTTTAGCGACCAAAAGTTTCGTGAACTCAGCGATAATATTCTAAAAAGAATACCAAATTTCTCCGATATCATCTGATACCAACCTAACTCCCAACATTACGTCGCCACAATACAATGGCATTCAATTGACGGTGTTGTTGAAGATTTCTACATCTCTTCCGTTTACTAGAAAGCAGATGGTCGATGGGTTTTCGCGGTTAAACACACTGCAGAAAAGCTCAACGAAGAAATCTGGATTGAGTTTGATTTACCTCACACCACACAAGGCTTAAGAGAGTTAAAAACGCCAAACTTCAACTAGACCAGTGCCGAATTGACGTAGCAGAGAAAGCGATTGTGACGCCAGACATCAGCCTCTCTTTAGGCTTAAGTGTCGGTTTTTCTCAAATAGAGGGAGAGCCAGATACAGCCCTAGCACTTGCGGAGCAAGCAAAGCTTATCGCTCAACAACTTGGAAAAAATCGAGTTAAAGGCCACATCAGGGCAATTGCAAAGGCCTCGTAAATTGCCAAAACGAATCCCTTACTCGGATACCGATGAAAACAAAGCACCTAGGGTTCACACTCTCGGTGCTTTTGTTTTTATAGAAAGTCATTACAATGCGCGTTCAACAAGATAACCTCACCTTTCCAACGATACGAACCTTATGAAGCTAAGTAACCGACTGCAAACTCTCCACTCCCTTGTCAGTAATGACTACCAACACATTTGGGACTGTTGCTGTGATCATGGCTTCTTGGGTGTTCAACTGCTGGCGGATAACAAAGCCCCTCACATTCACTTTGTCGATATTGTTCCGTCCCTAATAAACGAGCTAGAAAGCAAATTGGTGCGTTACTTTCCCCAGAGCGAGATGGCACAACAAAAAGTCATTAGCCAATGGCAAGTCTACTGTACAGATGTCTCTGCAATCCCATTGGAAAAACACACGGGCAAGCATCTAGTCATCATTGCAGGAGTCGGTGGCGATCTAACGCAGAAGCTTGTAGACGATATTCACCGTCAACATCCAGACAAAACGATCGACTTCTTGCTCTGCCCTGTTCATCAGCAATTTGAGCTAAGAAGCCACTTAAAATCACTCAAGTTTGGTCTTATTGACGAGGTGTTGATTGAAGAGAATCGCCGTTACTACGAAATTTTATTGGTCAGCAATAACCGAGGTGAAAGAGTAGATACTTCGACAGTAAGCGAGATTTCAAACGTCGGTGACAAGATCTGGACTCCAAACAACAATGAGCAGATTAAGGTATCTCAGCAGTACAAAGCCAAAACACTGCAGCACTACTTGCGTATCCATCAAGGGAAGGAGAAACAAGGTAAACCTAGCCAAGTGAAGCATATTATTGATGCCTATCAAGCGGTTAAAGCATAGTAAGTACTAACTTTACTGTTGAAGATTAAGAAAGCCGAATCAATAAACAGCCGATAGTTCAATGAGCTATCGGCTTTTTTAACACTATTTGTTCAGTTTGAGCTTACTGCTCTTGTTGCTTATAAAGCTTATCAGCCTCATCAACTGTCTCAACCTTAGAGGGCTGATCAACCCCATAGACCATATCAAGATAGGCGTCTTTCTCTTTCCAAGTGTTGTTTAACCAGCTATGGAAGCGACGTTTAAATGCCTTATCTTCAAAGTAGTTACCATTCACGTTCTCATCCATTGGATGCAGTTTAATACGCACAACGACCTTAGTCATTTTGCCTTTCAGCATATCTTCAAACGGAGAGGTTTGGTTTTCAGGATAAGCTAAAGTCACATCCACGATGCCATCCAAAATTGGCCCCATTGCAGACAAAGCAAAAGCCACACCACCTGTTTTTGGCTTCAGTAGGTGACGGTAAGGAGTTTTCGCTGACGCAAGCTTCTCGTGGTTTGCGCGAGTCCCTTCAACAAAGTTAACTAGTGTTGTCGGTGCTAATTTGAACTTAGTACACGCTTTATTGATTGCATTGAAGTCATCATTACGGCGTTCTGGGTTGCGTAAGAGGAACTCACGAGAGTGACGTCTCATGAATGGCATATCTAAGCCCCAGCATGCCAAGCCAACAAATGGTACATACAGCAATTCGTGTTTCAAGAAGTACTTCGTCATCGGCATTTTGTCTTTTAAGATCGAAGACAAAATCACAATATCCGCCCAACTTAGGTGGTTAGACATCATCAAATACCACTGCTTGGTCGAAATATCTTCCCCCCCTTCCACTTGCCACTCGATGTCGTTGTTGGCGTTCAACATCCACAAATTAAGAGAAGCCCAACACCAGAATGTGAAGTTAGCTAAGCGAGTGCATGATTTTTGAACGACAGATATTGGCACAATAAGTTTGATTAGGGCAAACAGACTCACAGCCAATGCGGTGAATGCAGTATTAATGGTCACGAACAATACGTTCAAGGCCATACGAATATTATCAAGCATAAAACACAGTTATATTGAGAACGAAAGCCGCCATTATACGCATCTATAAATTATTCTCTTCAGTAATTGGTTGAATATCCTAGGGGTCAAACCACTCAACCTATTTCTACGATATTCAACTCGCTAAAGCCTATTAAAAAGAAACCAAAACACACCAGAGAGTCATTTAGACACGACATTAGCATTGTCTTTTTGACAGCATTCGATCTAACAACCACCCTCAAAACCAGTATTGATAAGCATTCTCATTACTGGCATGGTACATGCAACTCAAAAGTGTAAATAGTTGAGTATCCTTAATGATATAACCTCTCTTCTTAAAGGTGATGATATGACAGATATTCCTCATGGTTTAGTCACAGGTAAAGTTCTAAACAAGACAGAATGGACAGATCAACTGTTCTCACTCCAAATCACTGCGCCAGTCTCTTCTTATCAGGCAGGTCAGTTCACTAAGCTTGGTTTACTCAATAGCAAAGGTGAGTTTGTGAGACGCGCTTATTCCATGGTGAATGCACCAGAGCATGAGCAAGGCCATCAACATCTAGAGTTTTTGATTATTAAGGATCAGAACGGTCAGCTCTCGCCTCAGCTTCACGAATTGCAAGCTGGCGATGACATCTTTGTCGGCAAAGACCCAAGTGGTTTTATGACACTAAATGAGATCCCAGAGATCGCCGACGATCTATGGATGCTTTCAACCGGAACCGCGGTAGGTCCGTTTATCTCAATGCTTGAGAGCATTCAGATACAGCAGAGTGAGTTGGCTTCAGACAAAGCCTCTTCATTCAAAAATGTGGTTCTGGTGCATGCCGTAAGAACAGAGCAAGACCTGACTTATCGAGATCGTATCACTCAACTCGTTGATCACTTTCAAGGGAGACTTAAATATGTGCCAATTATTTCTAGAGAATCAGTTACCGGAACTTTGCGCGGACGAATCCCAAGTTTGTTACTTGGAGGGGACCTCGAGCAAGCCGCGTCTGTCACTTTCAATCAAACCCGCAGTTTCTTCTACCTTTGCGGCAATCCGCAAATGGTTCGTGACACAAGTGACGCGCTAACAAGTTTAGGTTTCGAAAAGCATCTACGCCGAAAGCCCGGCCAATTCAGCAGTGAAAATTACTGGTAAAGATAAGTCACCTAAGACACCGAAGTATCTATTTCAAAGCACAGTTAAAGTTAAATAAGAGGTTTATATGAGTCATTTACGTATTCCTTCTCACTGGAAAATCCAACGTTCAACACCGTTTTTCACTAAGGAGAACATCCCAGCCGCATTGCTCAATCATCACAATACGGCTGAAGGCGTGTTTGGTCAGATCTGTGTAATGGAAGGCACCGTCACTTTCTATGGCTTTGCCGATGCAGAAGCGAAAGAACCAGAAACCGTTATCACTATTGAAGCAGGGCAATTTGCCACAAGTCCCCCTCAATATTGGCACCGAGTAGAACTGAGTGACGACGCTCTATTCAACATTAACTTCTGGTCAGAAAAAGAGACCAAGAAAATGTTCAATACTCGAAAATAAGATCGACTCTGCATTGATGAACTTATAAGTAAGCTACATCGTAGTGTGATTTTTGATGTTCAGTAAATAACAACAAGAGACCAAATAACCATAGTCGTTACAATGACTAATGGTGATAGACAAGACAAAAAAACTCTAGCACACTGAACGGAGTTGTTAGTTTTTACCCCTTATCAAATAAACATAATTGGGGTATTCATTTGTTAGTTAAGAGAGGAAGCCATGCTCAACATTGCTTTTTTTAGCTCAAAATCATACGACGAAAAATCATTCAACCTTGCGAAAGGCAGACTCAACGCTGAGTTTCATTTCCATGATTTTCGCCTCACCCCGACTACAGCCAAAATGGCGCACAGCAACGAAGTGGTTTGTGCATTTGTAAACGACGACCTATCGCGAGAAGTACTAGAGATTCTTGCCCAAGGCGGCACAAAGCTAATTGCAATGCGCTGTGCTGGCTTTGACAAGGTTGACCTAGACGCAGCCAAAGAGCTTGATTTACAAGTAGTGCGCGTTCCTGCTTATTCACCAGAGTCAGTAGCAGAGCACACTGTCGGTATGATGATGTGTTTGAACCGTAAGCTTCACAAGGCATACCAACGCACTCGTGATGCAAACTTCTCTCTAGAAGGCTTGGTTGGTTTCAACTTTTACGGCAAAACTGTGGGTGTGATTGGTTCAGGTAAAATTGGCCTAGCGACCATGCGTATTCTGAAAGGCTTGGGCATGAACATCCTATGTTACGACCCTTACCCAAACCCACTAGCCGTTGAGCTAGGCGCTAAATATGTAGAGCTAGACGATCTTTACAAAGAGTCTGATGTGATTTCTCTGCACTGCCCGATGAGTAAAGAGAACTACCATCTATTAGACGCGACTGCATTTGAGAAGATGAAAGATGGTGTGATGATCGTCAACACCAGCCGTGGTGAACTATTGGATTCCACAGCGGCTATCGAAGCGCTTAAACAGAGTAAGATTGGGGCGCTTGGCCTTGATGTGTATGACAACGAAAAAGAGCTGTTCTTCCAAGACAAATCAAATGACGTGATTGTCGATGATGTGTTTCGCCGTCTATCGGCTTGTCACAACGTGCTGTTCACAGGTCACCAAGCTTTCTTAACCAAAGATGCCTTGTTCAATATCGCTAACACAACCCTAACCAGCGTTGATGCTTTCTTTGCAGGCAACACCAGCGGCAACGAACTTGTTCAATAACGGGCTGAGTTAAAAACAAACTAGCTCTACAAATACAAAGCCACGCAGGTTCTTAAGAATAGTGTGGCTTTTTGATTTATACCGGTATCGTAAACAGAACTAGATGCAGAAGTGGCAGTCCTCGATATCTAAACCATAGGTCCCTTTGCGAATCGCCAAGTGTTCTTCTCCAGCTTTCAGGCCCATCTCATAACCTGCATCCAATACCGCTTTATTCATAGTGAGTCGCTTAACCGCGAACGCCTCAGGTGGCGCTATCACCTTAATGGTCGCATCTTTTGGCGGATTACGAATGAACTCCAAAGATTGGTTATAGTTTTCAGCACGTACCGCCATTGATTCTGCAATGTTTGGGAATTTCTTTAACAGCTTTTTCAACATCCATTGATACTTCTGAGGCTTCATTCGGTAGCTCAGTGGATGGGAAAGAATCACGGTAATCTCACGTGCACCGCGGCGATAAGCTTCACGAACTGGGATTGAGTCCGCGACCCCACCATCGGTATAACAACCACCAGAGAAACACGGTGTTTCACGATAAGCGATAGGTAAAGCCGTTGTTGCCTCAACCACGTCCGCGAGATTTTCTGGCTTGATGTGATAGTAATCTGCACTGCCTGTGTCGACGTTAGTCACCGCAGCAATCAGTGGAATGCTTGAAAATAGCTCTCCACAATCCAGTGGATAACGTTGGTTTGATTCATTCCATAACCACTTCACATCAACCAAGTTGCCACCTTTAGCAAAGCGGGCTGGGTTAAAGAAAGTTTTATCGGTCGCCATCGTGGTAATCACACTGTAGCTACGTTTTGGTGCCTGAGATAAGTAACCAACCAAATTAGACAAACCCGCAGATACACCAATCGCAAAATCATAAGGACGAAAATCGTCTTGCATAAAGGCGTCTAATACTCCGGCTGCAAAGATGCCTCTCATTGCCCCACCCTCAACGATTAATGCACTTTTACTCATCTCAAACTCTACTACTTTATAAACTGATAGCTGTAGGATAACCCCACCCAAATCATAAAGATAATGGGCATAATTTATTACTTCGATAGGAAAAAGCTATCGTTAGGTAATAATCTAAGATTCAATGATTTATCTAGACCAATGTTCTAAAAAAGGCCATTGAGTGATTAACTCAACGGCCTTCCATTTAACGAATCAAGCTAATCGATTACGACTTAAATTCACTCACATCGATTTCAAGCAACTTACCAATGCCTTCGCCGTAAGCTGGGTCTGCTTTGTAACAGTGTCTTAAGTGACGCAGTTGAATCTCTTTAGGTACGCCACCTAGGTTACGTGCTGTGTTATCGAACAGGATTGCTTGTTGCTCTGCAGTCATTAAGCGGAATAGATCACCTGGTTGTGAGAAGTAATCTTCATCTTCACGGTGGTCCCAGTGTGCTGCCGCACCATCAAGGTTTAATGCTGGTTCGGCAAAATTTGGTTGTTCTGCCCATTGACCTTCATTATTTGGCTCATAACCTAGTGTGCTGCCAAAGTTACCATCGACACGCATCGCACCGTCACGGTGGTAGCTGTGGACTGGGCAACGAGGTGCATTCACCGGAATATGCTGATGGTTCACACCTAAACGGTAGCGCTGCGCATCACCGTAAGCAAACAAGCGACCTTGTAGCATTTTGTCTGGAGAGAAGCTGATACCTGGTACCACGTTAGCAGGGTTGAATGCTGACTGCTCAACTTCAGCGAAGAAGTTCTCAGGGTTGCGGTTAAGCTCTAGCTCACCCACTTCAATCAATGGGTAGTCTGCATGTGGCCAGATCTTAGTAAGATCGAATGGGTTGTAAGGTACTTTCGCTGCGTCCGCTTCTGGCATCACTTGTACTTTAAGTGTCCACTTCGGGAATTCTTGGTTATCGATGCTTTCTAGCAGGTCACGTTGATGACTTTCACGATCTTCTCCGATCAGCTTCGCTGCTTCAGCATCCGACAAGTTCTTAATACCTTGCTGAGATTTGAAGTGGAATTTAACCCAGAAACGCTCATTATCACTGTTGATAAAGCTAAATGTGTGGCTACCAAAACCATGCATGTGGCGGTAAGTAGCAGGGATACCACGATCACTCATTACGATAGTGATCTGGTGAAGTGCTTCTGGTAGAGAGGTCCAGAAATCCCAATTGTTCTTCGCGCTACGCATGTTAGTGCGTGGGTCACGTTTCACCGCGTGGTTTAGGTCTGGGAATTTAAGAGGATCACGTAAGAAGAACACAGGTGTGTTGTTACCCACCATGTCCCAGTTACCTTCTTCAGTATAGAATTTCAATGCAAAACCACGGATATCACGCTCTGCGTCAGCCGCGCCACGCTCGCCAGCTACTGTCGTAAAACGTGCAAAAAGGTCGGTTTTCTTGCCAACTTCAGAGAACAGTTTTGCCTTGGTGTATTTGGTAATATCGTGGGTCACGGTAAATGTACCGTACGCACCTGAGCCTTTTGCGTGCATACGACGCTCTGGAATCACCTCACGATCAAAGTGAGCCAATTTCTCTAAAAACCAAACATCTTGTAGAAGCTGTGGGCCACGTTTGCCCGCCGTTTGAACATTCTGGTTATGAGCAACAGGGCAACCCGCAGCTGTAGTTAGTTTTTTACTCATGGTCTATTCCTTAAGATAAAAGATATCGCATCGTTACCACATCTTAGATTTAAGTGGATTCAGTACTTTAAAACCACCAAAATAATATGGGAAAAGAATAGACCTGAGTGGCCGGAAAATATAATCGTTTATATTTATCGTTGCTATCTATAAAACCTATTGAATAGGTGAGTTAATTAAGCCCCTGTATTGCATGACTTTATTTAATAATCGCATGACCTAATTTCAGCGTTGATGCAATGTTTCTTGCTGTTCTGATTAGGTTCAATTCTGCTTCTTGCAGCACTTGTTCAAGAGGCTGGGGAGAACGTACGGTTCCGAATAGACTGGCCATTTCATCATACAAAGCCTCAACTTGAGCCCCCAAAGAGCCTGCTATCCCAATCGTAGGAATACCTTGTAAACTCGCTCGTTTAGCAATCCCATAAGGTGTTTTTCCTTGTAGAGTCTGGTTGTCCATCTGCCCTTCCCCCGTAATCACAAGGTCGGCTCCTTTCAATATCTCATCGGCTTGTAATACATCAAGAACCATCTCAATGCCCGGTTTAATCTGCATGTTGAATAGCAAACTTAGTCCCATCGGTGTACCACCAGCCGCACCATAACCGGTACGTTCGTAAATCGATTGTTCACCTTCAACACAGCCTTGTGACTCAGCGACGCTAGTAAAATGAGCGAGGGCCTTATCAAGCATCAAAACTTGTTCCGGAGTTGCTCCCTTTTGTGGGCCGAAAATATAACTGGCGCCATTATCACCACACAATGGATTATCAACATCGCACGCAACAATCAGTTCGATATCCTTACAGTGCGAATCTATGTCGGCTAAATCAACAGAAGCCAACTCCGATAACGGGGCGCCCCCTCGGCTGATCTCTTGCCCTGTACCGTCGAGCAACTTACCCCCTAACGCTTGAACAATCCCCGCGCCGCCATCGTTGGTTGCACTGCCGCCCAAACCAAGAATGATCGTTTGAGCGCCCTGCTGCATCGCTTCAAAAATGAGCTGACCGGTACCGTATGAAGAAGCCACCAGCGGATCACGCTGCTCTGGCATTAGTAAATCCAAGCCCGATGCCGCCGCTATCTCGATCAGTGCCGTTTTTTTCGAGGTGCGTGCGGACAGCTCAAGCATCGCCCATTCTGCGTTTACACGTCCACCCAAAGGCCCTTCAACCTGAGTTACTCGCTTTTCCCCTGCCAAGCCTTGCAGTAAAACATCCACCGTGCCCTCACCGCCATCAGCCAGAGGCAAGTTCACATAATTCGCGTCGGGGAAAACTTCACGAAAACCTTTTTCAATACATTTCGCTACAGAAGCAGCGTCTAATGACTCTTTGAATGAGTCTGGTGCGATAACTATTTTCATAATTCGTAGATCCAATAAGCCCCTATGAGTGATCGATAAGGCAATCAAACGATAGGGGCAGTATAACCAGAGATGCGGTATTAGCTTGCTGCTGCAGCTTTTACTTGTGACTTCTCTTTAGATTTTAACCAAAACATAATCACAACAAGAACAGCAATTGGTACTAGTGGGTCGATCATCGTGCCGCCCTTACCAAACAATAAATTCAAAATCATGATGATAGATGCACCAATTGCCCAAGCTATCGTTGATGAAACTGACCAGATCTTGATTTGATCGGTTAACTCAGTGATGCCAAGAGTACGGTTAATGATATGGAAGTAAGAGTCGTTTAGGTGTGAGAAGCCAACAGGGCCAACCGCACAAGCTAATGCAACGAATACTGGGTCAAGACCAAGTGTTTCAACCAATGGTAGTGTCATCGTTGCTGCTACCATCATTGATGCCGTTGCTGAACCTTGAATTAGACGAAGCATAGAAGCAATCGCTAGTGGTACCAATAATGGTGGAATACCGCTGCTTGCGATAGCATCAGCAACCTGTGGACCAGCACCTGATGCTTTAAGAACAGCCCCCATAGCACCACCACAACCAGTCACAACAAGGATTAGACCCGTTGTAGAAAGTGCGTCGTCCATTGAACCCACCATGTCTTGGCGCTCAATTTTCATCGTTAGGCCGTAAAGTGCCATCAGCACACCAATACCAACCGCCACCACTGGGTTACCTAGTAGAGACAGCACTGTGTGTACTGCTGTGTCGCCTTTGCCTACCAAAGTATTAATAAGAATCAGCGCAATCGGAATAAGAATAGGACCGAATGATAAGAAGTTACTTGGAAGCTCTTTACCATCTGTCGCTTCTACTTTTTCTAGATTCGCCCAATCGGCTTGGTTAGTGATCCAAACTTCACCGTTTGGTACACGGTAGTACTCGTTACCCACGCGACGAATGTAGATCATCGACAATAGCATCATAGGGATTGAAACCATTAAGCCCCACAACATGTATTGACCAAGGTCGACACCAAGAATTCCTGCAACAGCCACCGGACCTGGTGTAGGTGGTACAAGAGCGTGAGTGATAAGGAGACCAAGTGCCAATGTAACACCAAGGCCAACGGCAGATTTACCAGTGTCACGTGAAATTGCGCGAACAAGAGAATGCAAAATAACGTACGCCGAATCACAGAAGACTGGAATCGCCACTAGCACACCAGTAAAGCCAAGCGCTAGATCTTCTCGACCTTTGCCACACAGCTTAACGAAGGTTTTCGCCATACGAACCGCCGCACCAGAGCGTTCAAAACACGCGCCCATAATCACGCCAAACGCGATGATTAGACCGATACCGCCAAGCACGCCGCCAAAGCCTGCTTTAATTGCATCAATCAATTCAGTTGGTGCCATTCCTGCAAATAGCCCCATGATAATGCTTGAAATAACCATTGCGAGTGCTACTGGAATACGCGTTTTAATGATCATTCCCATCATGACAATAATACCAATCACAATGCCTATCAATGCTCCGTCCATTTTCAATTTCCTTTTGTTTCTTATTTTGTAGGGAAGTACTGTGGGCAGTTCGAACTACCCACAGTACTTTCTATGCAAGCGATTTATTCGTTGTTAAATCGTCAAATTATTTATTTTTTTAATCGGTTCTTGATTGGGTTGCCTAATTAAAGATACGGCTTGATCCAACCGAGACCTTGTTCTGTTGTGTTTTTTGGGTTGTACTCACAGCCAATCCAACCTTGGTAACCTGAGTCACCCAAAACATTGAATAGGTGCGGGTAGTTCAGTTCACCTTCCGACGGTTCATGTCGTTCTGGTACTGATGCGATTTGGATATGACCCGTGTAAGGCGCGACATCGCGAATCAATGTGCTTAGGTCGCCATCCATAATTTGTGCGTGGTATAAATCGAGCTGCAATTTCACGTTTGGACGATCAACTTGCTTGATAAGCTCTACAGCTTCACGTTGATGTGCAACAAAGTAGTTCGGCACATCGCGGTTGTTCAGAGGCTCTATCATTAGCTCGATGCCCTGCTCTGCAAATTTGTCAGCTGCGTAACGGATGTTCGAGATGAAAGTATCAACGTGCTGTTCACGTGTGAAACGGGCATCAACAATACCAGACATAGCGTGAACCTTTTTACAGTTCAGCGCGCTGGCATACATCAGTGCAATCTCAACGCTTCCTTTGAACTCTTCTTCACGACCAGGGATAGCTGCAAAGCCACGCTCGCCTGCATCCCAATCACCCGGAGGCATGTTGAACAGCGCTTGTTCAAAACCAAACTGTTCCATCTTGCTTGCCAGCTCTTTCGCTTCAAATGGGTATGGGAATAAATATTCCACCGCTTTGAAACCTACTTGGTGAGCCTTTTCAAAACGTTCTAGAAATGGAACTTCTGTGAATAACATGGTCAGGTTTGCTGCGAACTTAGCCATTATTTGCCTCTCCCTTTTAGGTCTTGAACTTCCGCATCCGTTAGGTAGCGAATGTTGCTGTCTTTAAGAATGAACGCCAGTTTTGCTGTTTCTTCTAGCTCTTCGGCATTATCTACTGCATCTTCAAAATCAGTACCTGTAATGACCGGGCCGTGGTTAGCTAGCAAGAAGGCACGGTAATCCCCAGCTCGCTGCGCAAGCTCTTCTGCGATTTGCGGGTCACCCGGACGCAGATAAGGAATCACTGGTAGCTCACCAATACGCATCACAAAGTAAGGAGTGAAGGCTTTAATCGCGTTCTCGCGATCTAAACCATCTAGGCAAGAAAGCGCTGTCAGGTAAGTCGAATGAAGATGCACAATTGCATTGCATTCTGGATTATTGCGATAAATCGCTAAGTGAAATGCTGCTTCCTTCGATGGCTTCTTGCCAGAGATATGGTTGCCATCAATGTCCACTACCGAAAGCTCTTCAGCAACCAAACGGCCAAACGATGAGCCCGTTGGCGTTGCTAGAAAGTGACCATTTGGCAGTTTCAAAGAAAGGTTGCCTGCACCGCCCGTCGCATAGCCACGCTCAAACATAGAACGCGCCATCGTAACCATTTGCTCTCGCAATTGTTGTTCTGTCATTTTTTCTTTACTCATTACAGCCTCACTTATACAAAGAACGACTGCGCTTTGGCAAAGAAATTTTCATCGCCGAAGTTGCCAGATTTCAGAGCAAGAGAAAGCTCACCTTCTACCGATTTCACCCAAGGCACACCCGGTGCAATCTGAGGACCGATATGGAAGCCTTTCACAGCTAGGCTTTGAGTCACAACGCCAGAGGTTTCACCACCAGCAACGATGAAGTTTTTCACGCCGTGCTGCTGAAGCTTGATGGCTAGCTGACTAAAGAATTGCTCGACCGCGTGACTTGAGGCCTGCGCGCCGAATTCTTGTTGAATTACTTTTAGTGCCGTTGCATCAGCGGTTGCATAAACCAGAGGCGCAAACTCGCTTTCAATATTTGTCATCACCCAATCAAACACTTGGTTTGAGTAGGCTTCGTCCATCAGGCACGCCTTCACATCAATCGCGTAATGCGGCGCTGTTTCTTTGTAAACCGCAACCTGTTGGTTCGTCATCACTGAACAAGAGCCAGACAACACGACCGTCGGCGCTTTTACAGGATTACCCGCTTGCTTCGCATCACTTTGGTCTTCTAAGTGTTCAACCCAGTTCTTGGCAATGCCTGCCGCCAGACCTGAGCCACCAGTGACCAGTTTTAGAGATTTAGCTGCTTGACCAAGCGTGACAAGGTGCTCTGCATTAAATGCATCAACTACTGCGTAGCGATTACCTTGTGCTTTTAGCTCTTCGAAGCGCTCAGTGACCGCTTGAGAGCCTTGCTCAATTACCTGGAAGTTAACGAGATCCGACGAGCCTTGAGATTGAGCATCCATCATGCGAATAAGACTTGAATCTGTCATTGGCGTCACTGGGTGGTTACGCATGCCTGAGTCGCTCAACAGATCTTGAAATACAAACAGATGGCCGTTGTAAACCGTGCGACCATTCACCGGCAGTGCGGGACATACCATAGTGAACTCTTCACCTAGCTCAGCAAGCAGAGCATCCGTTACAGGACCAATGTTGCCCTCAGCTGTGCTGTCGAACGTTGAGCAGTACTTGAAGTAAAACTGCTGACAGCCTTTTGCTTGCAGCCACTTAAGCGCTGCAACTGAATCATTGATTGCTTCGTCCACAGGACAAGAGCGAGATTTAAGACTGATCACAACCGCGTCTGCGTTTACATCAATCTCTTCCTTTGGAATGCCGTTGAGTTGGACTGTGCGCATGCCGTTTTCTACCAGAAAACCAGCTATGTCGGTTGCGCCAGTAAAGTCATCTGCAATAACGCCTAATAACATAATTTCTTCTCCGATTTACCTGCGCTTATTTCTGTTTGCTTTCCACACCTGGAAGCTCGATGCCATCAAAAATCTTGATAACAGCGCTATCATCTTCCTGACCAAAGCCTGCATTGCTTGCACTTATAAACATATTGAGTGCGGCACTTGATAGAGGAAGTGGGAATTTAAGATCTTTTGCGGTGTCCGATACGAGATTTAGATCTTTCACAAAGATGTCGACCATAGATTTTGGTGAGTAGTCACCGTCTACCACATGCTTCATGCGGTTCTCGAACATCCAAGAGTTACCCGCTGCGTTCGTTACCACGTCGTACATCAGATCAAGAGGGATATTTGCACGTGCTGCTAATGCCATTGCTTCTGCACCTGCTGCGATATGAACACCCGCTAGCAATTGGTGGATAATCTTCACCGTTGCACCAAGGCCAATCGCTTCACCAATGTTGTAAACCTTAGCGGCGGTTGCATTCAGTACCGGCTCAAGTGCATCAAACGTACTTTGCGCGCCAGATGCCATGATGGTCATCTCACCCGCCTCCGCTTTCACTGCACCACCAGAAACTGGTGCATCTAGCATGACGAGATTGTGCTCTGCTAGCTTCGCTTCGATTTGTTTTGCATCTTCCGCTGAAATGGTTGCCGAAACCATAACTGGCGTGTTTGCCTTAAGCGCCGCAGCAAGACCTGTTTTAAACAGCACTGTGTTAACTTGAGCTGCGTTCACAACCAGAACAAGAACCGAATCTAGCTTGTCTGCAAACTCGACTACATTAGTAGAAACCGCTTTCGCACCAAATGAACCCAGATCTTCTAGAGCTTGTGGGTTAAGGTCGAAACCATATACATCAAGGCCTGCACGCACACATGATTTCGCCGCGCCCATACCCATAGAACCTAAACCGATAACACCGACAGATTTAACTTCATTCATAACAACAATGCCTTCTTGGAAAATATAAGTAGATTCTGTTAATTCTTGTTTATGTTTGTGATTATATGTGAAGTTCGTATTTTCCACTTAGTGGCAAGTCACATTTTTAACAAAAATTAACACACAGACGCCAATTTAACCCTTTTCAGGCATAGAATCTAGACTCAAAACGCTAAATCACATAAGTATGTTCACATTTAGAACACAAGTTCACAGATATTCACAAATTCAGTGAAGATTGATAGGATATTGGGAAAACAAAGACATAGAAGAAGATTCATGATTCCAGCAGAACGCCAGCGCACTATTTTGTCGCTATTATCACATCAAGAAGTGATCAGCATTTCTGAATTAACAGAGCACCTTGGTGTTTCACACATGACAATTCGACGAGATATAGTAAAGCTAGAATCGTCAGGAAAAGTTATTTCTGTGTCTGGTGGTGTTCAACTTGCACAGGCTCTTCACAGTGAGCTTTCACACGATGCAAAAGCTGAGCAACAAGCGCTTGAGAAAGTACAGATAGGTAAGGTAGCGGCTAGCTTGATTTCAACGGAAGCAACCATTTACTTGGATGCGGGAACAACGTCGCTCGAAATCGCTCATCAATTAGCAGGTCGAGACGATCTGTTAATCATCACAAATGATTTTTCAATCGCGGCTTATTTAATGAATCACACCCGCAATGACATCTACCATACAGGTGGCAAAGTCGATCGTGAAAACCAATCCAGTGTAGGAGGGAAAGTCGCAGAGTTTCTCAACGGCGTAAACATCGATGTTGCCTTCATCTCTTCATCATCTTGGAACCTAAAGGGGTTATCCACCCCCAATGAGAATAAAGTTTCGGTCAAACAGGCTATCGTGCGTGCCGCACAAACTAACTACTTAATATCTGATTCAACCAAGTATGGTCGAGTAGCAAGCTTTCACGCACTCGATCTAGAAGAACTCAACGGAATTATTACCGATAGCAACCTATCCGCGAGCGTAATCGAAGAGTTAAAAGATAAAGGTATTGAAGTTATTAACTCCTAGTGCCTCCCTATATCAATCCAGGCTCAAAAATTAACATTTAGAGCCTGAATACCGTTCATTCAAAGCATTTATTAATCCACTCGATAAAAATAATTCTTACAATTAAGTCCCTTTATTCGTTAATAATATTGTTACTCAACGGCATAATAGCCACGAATCAATTCAATGAGTTAGGTTATGTTCTGCAAGCGCCTTTTGGCATTAGTTTTACCCATTTCTGTTGTCTTTTCTGCGCACGCTGAAACCTTTAGTGAGCGAATAGAACGCATCGAACCAGAAAACGCACTAGCGAAAACAATGAGCGAAACACAAGCTGAGTTAATACAGAAAGTCGTCCAAACTAATCACTGCGCTAAAGTAGCATTGGTCCATCACCAAAGGATTCTAGGTCAATACAAGAACCCAACCTCTTCTTCAGAGCTATTCGTTAAATGGCGAGAGCAGGGCAAGCAACTGGACAGTGAATATGAGGCTAAGTATCCCGGTTACTCTAAGCACGTATTTCAAGAATACCCAGCCGCTTCAAGCAAGGTTGATGGTTACCTATTTGCCTTGATTGACAATGGCTTGAATGAAAAATCATTGATCGCCAAAGAGTTCAAACAGTGTAAAAACAACAAGCTGATTTCAAGAGCCTAATTCAATGTTGGCAAAGAGCGGGCTTCCAATAATAGAAGCCCGAAAAACAACTTAAAGCACCTCGAGTTTCAGGCTAGTAAAGTAGAAACATCCCTTCATACCCGCCAATTTCTATCTGATTAACATATTCACCAATATTGCCATCTGAATCGACCGGATTCATCGGCACATTCAATGTAATCGTCGGCTTCTCTGTCTCATAAAAGCTTGCGCTCTTGCCGTGGAAGTCAGTGCGATACAGCACTCGCCCATGATCGAACTCTCTCGCTAACACCATCTCTTCAGGTCCACAAGCGACGACTTGCTATTCGGATTGATAGATAAAATAGGTAAAAGTCGGCAATACATGCGTCATACCACTAGGTAAGTCTTGGTGCACCATCTCGTTCATCGATGCATCACCGACTATGGTTTAATCGGCGGGCACAGGAGTGCTAGTAGCGCATAAAAGGGATGGCGTCAAAGCCTTGTGGGATATGGTTCGCTGGCTCAACGAGCTCAATAGCTAACAGCGAGCTTGCCTGATACGCTAAATCCTTGGGTATACCACTCCGCCAAAAGTTATCTGATGTGGTATTGCCGCTCCCAGAAACATAACCATTATTCCATAGGTTAAAATAACTATAGTGAGGATGCGACTCAGATAGTGAAAATTGAGAGGACATTTTTCTCAAACTGAGAATTTTGGATAGAAAGAGATTGTGGTGCTTCCAAAGCAACACTACCAAAATCCGTAACCGTTGATAGAGTAGCAAGGTGTCCTGGCTGGAGAATTACAGCCTTAAATTCCACTTGCCTTGGTGGTCAAGGTCGCAATTTTCTTGAGTATCGAAACTTAGGTGCTTATCAATGCTCCTCAGCTTAATACCAACCTGATTGAATGCGTTTTGAATAACGGAAGCCACCTTGTGTTGACCATCAGCCTCTAAGAAATTCGTTCTATCTTGATTGCTATCGAACACACAAACGATTTTTAAGCTTTGTGGAAAAGAAGAGAAATTGACCGTATGAGTCACCCAAAGAAAACCGTCGTAGCCTTTCAACGTATCTTCACAAACGTCAGTTAGCACATCTCGAATTTGATTCTCGATTTTCTTATCTGATTTACGCATGAAGCGAACCCCTATTTAACACCTTAAAATATAAGGCCTTTTGGTTAGTGTAGTCTTAACCGATATTGGACACTGTGAGTGTTTTAATTGCAAAGTGTTTATTGGAATTAATGGCTAGAAGGTTTAGAAAAGCACCCCATGCTTGATAGCGTGCGAGGCATCAGACATGGAGCAGATACAAAGTTGAGTTAAGGTATTAGCTCACCGCTTGATCCCAATCAGTCAGTAACTTCATGATTACACGAGAGTCTTGATGAGTTGCCATTGGCGCTGTGAGTCGTGTGTCACCTTGCTCAAGCGCTTGGCGAATATTGCGCACTAGAACCGTATTTTCTCATGATATGCTCACACAGGTTTTCACTCTCTAGTGACATATCTGGATTCAACTCAAACGGCTGCCATTCAAGTTCAATCTGTTGTTCTAAACCAAGCTCTGAAACAGCCTGCTCTAAGTTTTTGTAACCGACGACGCACCATGGGCTCATTACGTCAGAAATAATATCGAGTTGAAGTGTCTTACTCATCGTCATTCCAAATTTCGTTAATAAGGTATTTACAAAACAAAGTGGATATCCGTGTTGCCATTAAGACCACAACACTCTGAACAATCGTTCAAAAAACCGGCATGTTAGCTCTCAAATTTCTCTCAATTAGCCTTTGACTTAAAGTTAACTTTAAGTTGTAGAGTGATACAAAACAGAGACGATGAGACAGAGATATGAAAAGAAAAACACCACCCTACCTTACCGGACGCTTCTTTGATGGCATTAGCTCAGGGCTATTTATGTTGGCACTTCCGTGGCTAATGCTAGCAACACCCAATATGGGCGCTTTTGTTGCGCTCACGGCTCTGGTTTGCACGATCACCACTTTTCTTGCTACGCCCTATTTTTCAGCTTTGATCGACCGCCGTTCTAGTAAAAATATTTTGATCATCGCGCAGGGAATCCAGTCTTCAACCGCATTTATTGTCGCTACAATTTACTGGTTTGACGCTGGTTCTATTGTCGCCTTAGGTGCCGCTCAACTCATTTTTTGGGTTTCTAGTAGCCTTGCCTGGCACACCAACAATGCCTTTACGCAAGAGAATTACGACCACCATGAATATGCCAAAATTTCGAGTCACCAAGAGATTATTTTGCAGTCGACAACCTTGGGCGCTGGCGCTCTTGGCGTTGTGTTACTCGAGCAGTGGAGCATTATTCAATTTGCGATTTTTGCAGGTATTGCCTCGAGCATTTCAGCGATAAGTTACTTGATGACACCTTACAGAAGACAAATCACGGAGAGTGTGAACACACCATTCAAGCAGCAATTGGTCGAAATTAAGGATGTATTCTCTCAATCGCCTCAATTTTACGGTTTCCTGATCGTTTCTTGTCTCTCATATCCGATGGTGACCTTTTTAAGCCGCTTAATTCCGATTTGGTTTTCAGAACTGAATATCACCGGAGACTGGCTTGCACTTTACAATATCTCTCTCGGCATGGGGGCACTGATTATTGGGATATCTTTACCACTGATCCTGAAGTCTGCGTCTCACAAAACAATCATCCAAATAGCGATGTACATCATCGGACTCTCTTTATTGTTGATGAGCCAAGCTGAGAACCCTGCCTATCTTATTGTTCTTACTTTCATTTTCGGTGCATTCAACGCGCTCAATAGAATCGCCCGAACCAATTGGATGCACCATGCGGTAGCAATAAAACAAAGAGGAAGAGTAGATGGAGGGCTTGCGCTATTCGCTACCTTAATACAGAGCCTTAGTTATGTGTTGATTGCTGTATTGGCAAAAGCCGATGCGACTATTTATGGTTTTACCATTGCTGGAACCGTGGTTCTGGCTGCCACATTTTGGATGGATAAACTTGGCAGACAAATCAAGCCGGAGTGTACCTTAGCGAATCAATGTTAAGGCGAGTTTTCAAATTCGAGATTACCAACAAAAAAAGCCGGATCATGTTAGTGAGTCGGCTTTGATAAAAAGCTAAAAAGGATTTCAAACGTTACGCGAGAAGCTTCTCCAACACTTGGAATACGCCCGCATCAACATTACTTGGCGCACTAAAACGAGCTATCTCTTTCAGTTTTGGATGTGCGTTTTCCATCGCATATGAGTGATAACTTTCTTTAAGCATCTCGTAATCATTTAGGTAGTCGCCAAAGCTCATGGTCTGTTCGTAAGTGAAACCTAATGTGTTCTGGAGATGCTTAATTGCCGCCCCTTTTGAAGCCTCAGCATTCATCACATCCAACCAAATTTTTGCGCTGACAACCACTTGGTAATTCTCACCAAACTTAGCGTCGATGCTTGGGTTTACTTTCTCTTGTGAGCCGTCAAAGTGGCAAATAGCAACCTTGATAAATTCATCTTCAACCGCCAACAGGTCTTCTACTTGCTCACGGCGATGGTAGTACTTAGAGATTTCCTCTAGAGCACGCTCGTCTTTGGTTTCGATATATGCAGACTTCTTACCACACAGCACAACATGAGCGCCTTCGATAGCACGCGCTTCTTTGATGATATCTTTGATGGCATCTGTATCTAGCAAGCAGCTGTAGAGTTCTTCGCCTTTATGCATCACTAATGTGCCGTTTTCAGCAACAAACATCATGCGCTCTTTAATAGGAGCAAAAGTTTCCATTAAACTGTAGTACTGACGACCCGACGCAGCAGCAAAGATAATGTCTTGAGCGTCTAGTCGCTCGTAGAGATTAAAAAATTCTTGGGCTAATTTTCCGTGTTCATTAAGCAGAGTGCCGTCCATATCAGCAGCAATAAATTTGATGTTCTGTTGTGGCATTTCAGAGCTTACCTATAAATATAAATAAAATTGTAAATTGTTATTTTTCGTTATCTTGGGTAACGGTTCTGCGTTCGATTATATCGCTAGAGTAGCCAGTGATTGCAATGCTTTTCGGTCGGTTTATTTGCCTAAATCTTAGATCTTATTTATGTCTAATCGGATTTCAATTAGATAGCTGATCGGATATCAAGCGTCATCAAAACAACAAGCTGAGCTGCTCAATTTAAGGCGACTTTTAAAATTCACATTGACCGCTAAAAGAAATAGGCCTACTATTAATCGTCTTTTAACGATTAGAATTAAGTGAGCCACCTAAGTATGACTGCAACATGCCAAGCAACTGAAAGCTGTTCTCTACCTCTTCCGCCGAGTAATTCAGAAGCTGAAAAAGAAATGGCAGCGTTAGCAAAAGCACTCGCGCATCCAGCTCGAATTCGCATACTTAGCATCTTGTCTGCACTAGAAAAGTCAGGCGGCTGCTTAAACAGTGATCTGGTGAGTGAATTAGGTTTAGCTCAATCAACGGTTTCAGAACACTTAAGAATACTAAAAAACTCAGGCTTCATTACCGCTGAGTCTATTCCGCCAAAGATGTGTTACCGCATCGACCGCGACAATATTCAACGCTTCGAATCGATATTTAACAGCATTTTAAAATAGAAGTTCACGCTTGAATGATTGGCTTTGCTAGCCTTTATTTTTAAGCGTTTTTTTACCATGATCAATCGCTTTTCGACGATTTACGATTTAAATAAAGAGAGATTACCATGAAACCAAAGTTAGGTTTTCTAGATCGCTACTTAACACTATGGATCTTCATCGCCATGGGCCTTGGTGTACTACTGGGTACCCTATTCCCACAGATCGAACAGTGGAACGATTCAATGTCCGTTGGCACCACCAACATTCCACTTGCTATTGGCCTCATCTTAATGATGTATCCACCTCTGGCTAAGGTTAACTACAACCTGCTAGGCACCGTGGTAAAAGATAAGAAAGCCATTAAGCTCTCTTTGATCATGAACTGGTTTGTTGGCCCAATTCTAATGTTCGTATTGGCACTGACTTTCTTAGGTGATCACCCTGGTTACATGGTCGGCGTGATTCTAATTGGTCTTGCTCGTTGTGTGGCAATGGTTCTAGTTTGGAACGACATCGGTGGCGGTAACAAAGAATACGGTGCCGCGTTGGTTGCTCTGAACAGTGCGTTCCAAGTGGTTAGCTACAGCTTTATGGCGTGGTTGTTCATCAACGTTCTTCCTCCAGTATTCGGTTACGAAGGCATGCTGGTTGATATCTCAATGATCGATATTGCACACAGCGTACTTATCTACCTAGGTATCCCATTCTTAGCAGGCTTCTTAAGCCGTAAGATCCTTGTGTCGATGAAAGGTGATCAATGGTACACCGACGTGTTCATTCCGCGCATTTCTCCAATGACGCTTATTGCACTACTAGCAACTATCGTTCTGATGTTCAGCCTGAAAGGTGAAATGATTGTTGAGCTGCCAATGGACGTTCTATTGATTGCTGTTCCACTGACTATCTACTTCACTGCGATGTTCTTCATCAGCTTCTTCATCGGTAAGAAGATGGGCATTGAATACGACAAGAACGCATCAATTGCATTTACAGCAACAGGTAACAACTTTGAACTAGCGATTGCGGTTACAATCTCTGCATTCGGTATCAACTCAGATCAAGCATTTGCAGGCGTTATTGGGCCACTGATTGAAGTTCCAGTGCTGATTTATCTAGTGAACGTTGCACTTAAGATGAAAGACAAGTACTACAACGGTCTAATAGTCAAATCTACGAACTAGAAAATCGTGTATCGCTTTAAACAGAAAGGCTCACAAAGTAATTAGTGAGCCTTTTCTTTATTCTAGTTCATCCAGTTTAAGTCTCATCCAGCTTATGTTTCGTCAAATAGGCCTTTCAATGCTTGTTCAAGCCATAGCAATGCTGGCCCTTTCGAGCGTGTTTTCGATAAAACCAAGTCAACCGGAGGCGGTAAGAGACTACTTTGTAACACCAGGCAAAGTTAGCGCTCTTAAATAAGTCACCAATTCGCTCAAATATCACCACTGAGCGATAGACCAAGCGAATTGCCAGAGTCAGTATGGATCTGGCATTTTTTGTCATAACTTAAGTACATCCGTGTTTATTCACGCTTTTCCAACATTTGAGAGCCAGGATAGGTCTACAAGATCCAAGTTTAATAAACCACCACTCGCGAATCAGCATCACAAATCCAACCATCAACTCCTCGTACCAGTTGTGCATCTGCTTACATACAGGTACTTTTAGCGACCTCACGGGACATACATTCGCGTAATAGCGTCCATTCAAGCTTCTTTTTCGAGCAAAAGTGTTCGGTTTAACATTTCAAGCCAGTTTAATTAACAATTTTACGCTCAAACGCTCATTTTTAGCGCTCGTTTATTTTCGAGTTCGCAAATTAATGCACAATACGCGTGCTAGATAAGCAAAAAAAACAAGGACTCGAACATGACAACAAACAAACAACCTTCTTTATTTGGGCAATGCCTCGCCGAATTTATCGGTACAGGCCTGCTCATCTTCTTTGGCGTTGGCTGTGTGGCTGCACTGGTATTAACAGGTGCAACATTCGGACAATGGGAAGTGAGTATCATCTGGGGCTTCGGCGTATCTATCGCAATTTACTGTACAGCTGGCGTTTCTGGCGCACACATAAACCCTGCAGTAACCATTGCATTAGCCATGTTCCATGGATTTGATAAGGCGAAGGTAGTGCCTTACATCATCTCTCAATTACTTGGTGCCTTCTGCTCTGCAGCTTTGGTTTACAGCCTATACAGCAACTTGTTTTCAGATTACGAAATTGCTCATAACTTTGTTCGTAGCAGCCAAGACGCACTATCAACTGCTGGTATCTTCTCGACTTACCCACATGCTTCACTTTCTTTCTTCGGCGCTTTTGCTGTGGAATTCGTGATTACTGCAGTATTGATGTTTGCAATTCTGGCACTGGGTGATGAAAACAATGGGGCATCACGCGGCGCAATGAACCCTCTACTGATCGGTATTCTTATCGCGGTAATTGGTGGCTCATTAGGTCCACTAACTGGCTTTGCTATGAACCCAGCACGTGACTTCGGACCAAAACTTTTCGCTTACTTTGCAGGTTGGGATTTCGCATTAACCGGTGCTCGTGATATTCCTTACTTCATCGTTCCAATTCTTGCTCCTATCGCTGGTGCGTGTTTTGGTGGCTGGTTGTACCCACGTGTTATCGGTGCTCACCTACCAGTGGAAGGCCATGGCTGCACAATTCCAAACCAATGTGAAACAGAATTAGAAGCTGAACAAGCTCAAGCTTAACCCCAAGCGACCTTACATTTACTAAAATATAAATAACAGAACAAAAAAAGGATTCTTACCATGACCGAGCAAAAATACATTGTTGCCCTAGACCAAGGCACTACAAGCTCTCGCGCTGTAATCCTCGATCACGATGCAAACATCGTAAGTTCTTCTCAAAGAGAATTTACTCAAATTTATCCAAAGGCTGGCTGGGTTGAGCATGATCCAATGGAAATCTGGGCGACTCAAAGCTCTACATTGGTTGAAGCTCTAGCTAAAGCTGGTATTCGCAGCGACGAGCTAGCGGGTATTGGTATCACTAACCAACGTGAAACCACTATCGTTTGGAACAAAGAGACGGGCAAACCGGTATACAACGCTATCGTATGGCAATGTCGTCGTACTGCAGAAATTTGTGAAGAACTTAAAGAGCGCGGCCTAGAAGACTACGTGCGTAACAATACAGGTTTAGTCCTTGACCCGTATTTCTCAGGTACAAAAGTAAAATGGATTCTAGACAACGTTGAAGGCGCTCGCGAAGACGCTGAAGCAGGTAAGCTACTATTCGGTACTGTCGATACTTGGCTAGTTTGGAAGATGACTCAAGGCCGTGTACACGTTACGGATTACACTAACGCATCACGTACTATGTTGTTTAACATCAATGACCTATGCTGGGACAGCAAGCTACTAGACGAGATGGGTATTCCAGCATCAATGATGCCTGAAGTGAAACGCTCTTCTGAAGTTTACGGCCAAACGAACCTTGGTGGTAAAGGTGGTACTCGTATTCCAATCGCCGGTATTGCGGGTGACCAACAAGCAGCACTTTACGGCCAAATGTGTGTCGAGGCTGGCCAAGCGAAAAACACATACGGCACAGGCTGCTTCCTACTAATGAACACAGGCCAAGAGAAAGTAACATCGAAGAACGGCCTATTAACGACATTAGCATGTGGTCCAAAAGGCGAACCAGCTTACGCACTTGAAGGTGCGGTATTCATGGGCGGTGCATCAATCCAATGGCTACGTGATGAAATGAAGCTGCTGGCTGGCGCAGAAGATTCTGAGTACTTCGCAACTAAAGTAGATACGTCAAACGGTGTTTACGTTGTTCCTGCATTTACTGGTCTAGGCGCACCATACTGGGATGCATACGCTCGAGGTACGATTGTTGGTCTAACTCGTGGCGTTAACTCTAACCATATCATCCGTGCAACACTGGAAGGCATTGCTTACCAAACTCGTGACGTACTGGATGCGATGCAAGCGGACTCAGGCATCAAGCTAGCAAACCTACGTGTTGATGGCGGCGCAGTAGCGAACAACTTCCTAATGCAATTCCAATCAGACGTGCTAGATACAGAAGTTCACCGTCCTGAAGTAACTGAAGTAACGGCTCTGGGTGCAGCATACCTTGCTGGTCTAGCCGTTGGTTTCTGGGACAGCATCGATGAGCTTCAAAACAAAGCAGTACTAGATCGCACGTTCTTGCCACACCACGATGAAGAGAAGCGTAACCGCCGTTACAAAGGTTGGAAGCGTGCTATCAAGTGTGCACAAGTTTGGTCTGAACTGCACGATGACGACGAAGAGTAAAATCGAGCGTTCGAATAATCACTCTTCTATCGATTGAATTGTTCTTTCCTCAGTAAACGAAACTAAAAAGAGCACTATTTTGTGCTCTTTTTTGCGTTTGAGGCCTTTTTTCATGTTTTGATCAACGTTTTTGCGGTTTAGGCATAATTCCTTACCATCATTACTTCTCTCTAAGAATCAATTAGAGCACAATAGCGCGAGGTAATATTTAGAATTAGGTGCGCTAACGTATTACAGCGCGCAGGGAGTGGTAAGTTAAGTGAAGCAAATACCAAGACACCAGCAGATTGTAGACCTGGTAAAAACACAAGGATATGTGAGCACCGAAGAGCTCGTAGAGAAGTTCGATGTGAGCCCACAGACCATCAGACGAGACCTTAATGAACTAGCTGATAGTAACAAAATCCGTCGTTATCACGGTGGTGCAACCATTCCTCTTAGCTCAGAAAACACCTCGTACAACACGCGTAAAGCGCTTAACTTTAATGAAAAAGATGTGATTGCCGACGAGCTGGTAAAACACATTCCAGATGGTGCAACCTTGTTCGTTGATATCGGCACCACCCCAGAATCCGTGGCACGCGCGCTGAACAAAAACCACAAACAACTCAGAGTCGTGACTAACAACATCAACGTTGCCAGTATCCTGCTACCAAACCCTGAGATAAAAGTTATCTTGGCAGGTGGTGAGGTAAGAAACCGTGATGGGGGCATCGTGGGTGAAGCAACACTCGATTTCGTGAAGCAGTTCCGCCTCGACTTCGGCATTCTAGGGATCAGCGGTATCGACTTTGACGGCTCACTGCTTGATTTTGACTACCATGAAGTTCGAGTGAAGCAGGCCATCATCGAAAACAGCCGCAGCATCTTCTTGGCAGTCGACCATAGTAAGTTTGGCCGCAACGCAATGGTGAAGCTGGGTAACATCTCTCAGGCACACATGGTATTCACCAATAAACAGCCCCCAGAAGAGATCCTGAACATCCTAAACGATTCATCGATCCCACTGGAAGTTATAGAGACCGCTGCTCAACCATTAGCGTCGGACGAATAAAAAGCGTTCAGAAATCATGTTCATTAAAAGAGCTCATTATTGATAGATCACGTTATCGATAATGGGCTTTTTTGTTACTTAGAAAATCGCACTTGAACATGAATAGTATCACTTCTATGCTCGAATAAGAGTTATTTGGAATCTTCGCTGTCATAAGCGAAGGTTTTTTATGCGCAAATCACATAAAACGCGCATAAACGAAAATAATAAATGACCGCAAACGAAAGTTAATATAGGATTCAGTTATGTTCTAAAATGCTCGTTCGCTCAGAAAGAGGTCAAACCATGAGTGCTCAACAAACTAATTCAAACAATAGTACATCTTCAACTCTAGACTTAATCGTTATTGGCGGCGGCATCAATGGTGCGGGTATCGCGGCAGATGCTGCTGGTCGTGGTCTAAACGTTGGTTTATACGAAGCAAAAGATTTCGCCTCTGCGACGTCTTCTGCAAGTTCAAAGCTAATCCACGGTGGCTTACGTTACCTTGAACATTACGAGTTTCGTTTAGTTTCGGAAGCACTCGCAGAACGTGAGGTGTTGCTTAGAAAAGCACCTCATGTTGCACAACCAATGCGTTTCCGTTTACCACATCGACCATTTTTACGCCCGGCTTGGATGATCCGCTGTGGCCTATTCCTTTACGATAACTTAGGTAAACGTACGACGCTTCCTGGAAGTAAAACGGTGAACTTGGCTCAATCAGGTTTGCTGAAACCAGAAATGAAAACAGGTTTCGAATACTCAGACTGCTGGGTAGATGATGCGCGTATGGTATTGCTAAACGTATTGGCGGCCAAAGAAAACAACGCAGAAGTACGCAACTACTGCCGAGTTGAAAAAGCACACCGTGAAGGCGGCATTTGGCATGTAACGATTCTTAACGTGATGACAAACCAACGTTTTGAGCGCAAAGCAAAAGCATTGGTTAACGCTGCAGGTCCTTGGGTGAAACAGTTCTTTGATGATGGTTTAGAGCAAACCTCACCGCGTAATATTCGTCTAATCAAAGGTTCACACATTGTGGTACCGCGTGTTCACGACGAACCACAAGCGTACATTCTACAAAATAAAGATAACCGCATCGTGTTTATGATCCCTTATCTCGATAAGTTCTCGATCATCGGCACAACCGACCTTGAATACAAAGGCGATCCTCGCGAAGTAGCTATCGACGATGTAGAAGTTGATTACTTGATTGATATCGTTAACCAGCATTTTGTTAAGCAACTAGAGCGAGACGATGTAGTGTGGACATACAGTGGCGTAAGGCCGCTTTGTGATGATGAATCTGACTCGCCACAAGCGATAACCCGTGACTACACACTGGAGCTGGATACAGAAATGGATCAAGCACCACTGCTATCTATCTTTGGTGGCAAGTTAACAACTTATCGTAAGCTTGGTGAAGCAGCTGTAAACAAGCTAGAACCTTACCTGAAACACATGGGTGCGCCTTGGACAGCTAACGACACGCTACCGGGTGGTAATTTCAGCTGCAGCCGCGAGCAGCTTGCCGCAATGATGCACACTAAATACCCTTGGGCATCAGAAGCACTGCTGCTTCGTTACGTGACCCAATTTGGTACTTACACATGGGACCTACTTGAAGGCGCTACGTGTGAAGCGGACCTTGGTATCCAGTTCTCAAGCGAAGCTCACGGTGTTTACCAAGCTGAGATTGATTACTTGATCAACCAAGAAATGGCAATGACAGACAAAGACATCTTATGGCGCAGAACCAAGCTTGGCTTGTACATGAGCCAATCAGAGCAACAAGCATTGTCTGATTACTTAAAAGAGAAGCTACAGCGTAAAGTGGTAAGCTTTTCTCAAGCAGGCTAATTGCACCAGCCAACAAGCACAGTTCAAAAACCTGATTAATAACCAAGCTTAGCGTCCCCCGCGCTAAGCTTTTTTATTACCTGGTAATCGAACCACACCCAATCACTTAAACAAGCGCCAATCTCTCACAAACAAAAAACTCCCGAGGGAGTTTTTATTGTCGATATCTAAAGCTGTCGTCCATTATCTGTTCAAGCGAGGATATAGCGCATCTTTCAGCATAGAGCGAGCTTGAATACACCAAAACGTATCAACGTCAGTATTCGTTGATAATCCACAATATAGTCGAATCAGTTTTTAGATTTTAAATAAAACCCTCACCAGATGGAGAGGGTATTAATGTACTTATTGATGGAGGAGGAGCTTTAATCTCAATGTGAGATGATTAATATCCTACTGTTTAGATTCATATAAGTCCGTTGGAATTTCCGTCTCACAGCGCTCAAGGTCATAATCTTGGGTCGTGCCACTATTACCTGGGAATCTCATTCTAACGATCATGCCTCTATCAACAAACCAACGAAGGTCTTGGCAAGAGTAACGATAACTCAATTCCAAAATACGCACGGTTGACCATCGAGAATTGCTCGGTAATGACGCAACATAATAAATCACGCCATTTGCTGTAATCGTCACTCCTTTTATATCGCTTAGATGCTCAATAGCGGTATCAATTGTTTCTTGATCTGCTGTTGGTTGTAACTCTTCAATTGGGACACTCAAACAACCAGAAAGAGCCGTTGCTGACAGACAAGTCAAAAAAATAGATTTCAATTTCATTCTTATTCAATTACATAGCCAAAATAACGCTAGAACGAGATTATATTCACGAAATAAATAAACGTGTATTGGTATATCTACTAATTTATAATAAATGTGATACAGAGTGCTTATTCACTCAATTTGGGGCTTTCTAAAAGACGGACATGACTCGTAACGCACTATCATAAATATCAGTGTCTACATAAAAGCTAAATACTTTGACGACATATCAATGTGTTACTATTGAATCTGTTCGGCGCTTGCTCAACTGGCACATGAAAATATGCACCCATATCGCTCGCCTGCGTGTGTGCATTATAGTCGACACAAATACAGCCAGTCTCTGAACGCAAAAAAGATCCAAGTTCAAAAATAAAAGAGTTGTGGAATTAGAGGTTTACCACACTAAAAAATGTCGTTATGTTGATTTGTAATACATCACCAAAACAAGGACAATCAGAGCGCTATGAATAGTACGATTGAGACCATCTTGGAGCATCGCTCCATTCGTCAATATACCGATCAACCAATAGAGAAAGAGCACCTCGATTTAATTGTTCAGGCAGGTCTCGCTGCGTCATCATCAAGCTTACTGCAGGCTGTTTCTATCATCAGAGTAACAGACAAAGACAAGCGTAAACTGCTAGCGGAATACGCTGGCAACCAGTCTTATGTGGAAAGTGCCGCTGAGTTTTTGGTGTTCTGTATCGACTATCAACGCCACGCCCAGATTAACCCTGAAGTAAAAACCGACTTTACCGAGCTTACCCTGATTGGCGCCGTCGATTCTGGCATTATGGCGCAGAACTGTATGCTAGCAGCGGAGTCATTGGGATTAGGTGGCGTATACATTGGTGGCTTACGTAACAGCGCTCAACAGGTTGATGAGCTATTAGAACTTCCACAGCACACAGCCGTGCTATTTGGTATGTGTTTAGGTCATCCTGCACAGCAACCAGAGACAAAGCCCCGACTTCCAGCTCATGTGGTGATGCACGAAAATCAATACCAGCCATTGAGCCTAGATGAAATCGCTAGCTATGATGATTCAATGCAGGGCTACTACGCCAACCGATCAAGTAACCAAAAGCAAAGCAGTTGGTCACAACAGATCACACAGAAACTCTCTGGTGAATCTCGCCCACATATTTTGCCGTACTTGAACAGTAAGCAACTGACTAAGAGATAGCGTTCAAGACCTAGCTCAGATAAATAATTTCAGTTTCAATCACCACAAACAAAAATGTCAGCGCATTACGCGCTGACATTTTTCATTATTCTGAGGTCAACTCTCTTAGAGGTATTTCTCTATCGGGAGAAGTTGTAAGAAACCTGATTGCATGCGTTCCCACTTACCGGTTTCTGGCTCGCTGTCCCAACTTTGATCACCTGAATACCAATACACATCACCACCTTCTAGCTCCAAACGCCAACTGTTGTCTTCGCTCATCGCCTGTTCGATAGTTGCAGCTAGCGTTTCAGCAATAGCTTTATTTTCGATAATTAACACCGATTCTGTATTTAGGTAGGTCGAGCGCAGGTTGAAATTAAACGAGCCAATACTCGCAATACTTCGATCAAATACTACTGATTTAGCATGCAGACCATAAGCCGTCTCTGGCGCACATTTAGACACGTCTTGGGTAGATACTTCACACAACTTGGAATCTGGTTTTAGCTCAAACAGGTCGATACCATGCTCTAACATATCGTAGCGTCTGCCCGCGTAAGCAGAGTGGTTAGTAACCAAGTCATTTGACGCCATTGAGTTAGTCAGTGCCTTTATCTCAACGCCTTCGTTCTTCAACGTTTGCCACTCATCTAATTGGCCATCATCGAATACCAAGTAAGCCGACTCAAGCAAGATTTCTTGTTTTGATTCACTAGCTAGCTGCCCTAATAGAACCGCCGTTGCTTTTGGTTCATCAGTATTGTCTGAATCGACAGGCACAGGGCAATCGTAAGCGAAACGAGCATTCACCCAAGTCATCTCATCAAGAGTCTTTTTCAGCAGGTTATCTGCCGATTCACGATTTGACGGTAACTCCGGGTAGTTTTTGTATTGCGGAACGGTTATGTCGTCAATCTTTGAAAGATCCGGTTGCTCTTCGTCACCCAACATAGCGACAGGGTAAGACCAACGGCTATCCCAATACTCAATAAAGCTGGTTTGGATAGTGGTAACCACCGTGCCCATCACCAATACATCACGATCGCGGAAGTTTATCTCGTCAGAAAGATCGAAGTATTCATCACCAATATTACGTCCCCCCACCACAGATAAAGTGCCATCGACAGTGAAGGATTTATTGTGCATGCGGCGGTTTAAACGAGAGAAATCACCAAGGAAGCTCAACCACTTACTGAAACCACGGCGTACTGGTGTTGGGTTGAAGATTCGGATCTCGACATTTGGGTGAGCGTCGAGTGCCGACAATAGCCCTTCACGCTCATTGAGGTTGATGTCATCCAGCATCACGCGAACCTTAACACCACGATCAGCTGCTGCTAACAAGCGGCTAGCAAGGTACTTGCCAGATTCATCCGAGTTCCAGATGTAGTATTGAATATCGATGGTGTACTCTGCGCTTTCAACCAGTGCCAAGCGCTGAGCCAAAGCATCCCAGCCGGATTCTTGTAAACGAACGGCAGTCGTCGCCTGCTCTAATGCGGGCTGATATTCATCCACCAAAGCCGATAAAGCGCTTGGTCCATAAGAGGTGTAGGGTTCTGCCGGGTGATCGATGCCTTCAGGTAATGAAGAACAGCCGCCGAGTACAGCGACGAGTAATAAGGTTAAGCTGATGCGTTGAAGCACAGGCATGTGTTTGACATCCTTTTCACAATGAGGTCTTTGAATTGGCCTCGACAACTTTTCAACGACCAAGTTGTTTGAGGTTATTCATTGATTATTACTGCTAAATCCAGAAATTTATAGGTAATTATCCAGTATATGTAAAACTTAGCGACGTTATCATGAGGAACACAGTACCAAAATCACCTATTCAGGCATCAATATTGACTGCAAGGTCACGACGTTTTCACTTGTTCGATACCCAAGCAATAAAGGCCTAAAGACCTGCTCACCATTTCAACCGTAATCTCAATTCTATTCAGGTTACAGTTCAATGCAAGTGCATAGCCATGTAAATAGTCTACTAGCAAATGAAGAGCATCTTCGGATTGCTCTAATGCGAGATTCAACGGGTTCACTACCACTTCAAAGCGCTCACTAAATACCTCAACGGGCCCAAGCAATTTCATCGTCAACAAAGTTTCTAATTGCCCACAGTAGTTGTTCAAAACCGACAAGTAGCTCACGCTAAGCTGGTAAAGGATCTCTTGCCACACTTGATTTTACTAAGGCTTTGCCACTTCTCCTACCAATGAGATGACGAAAATCGGCTAGTCACTGACTGCACACATTTATTAACAACAAAAAGCCCGTTCAGAATACCTGAACGGGCTTTTTCATTAAACTTAATACTCTCTAAGCTACAGACTCGCTCAGTGTAGGTTCAAGCACTGTCTTTTGTTGTTTCTGCCATTTATCCACAACCAGTGCAGCAATCATGTCACCTTCTACATTAACTGCCGTACGGAATGTATCTAAAGGGCGTTCAATAATCAGCAGAATCGCGATTGCTTCCAGTGGTATACCAGCGGCCAATAACACCAGCTGCATGCCAGACATAGATCCAGATGGCATACCCGGAGCCCCCACAGACGAGACCATCGCCATAATGAAGATCATCCCCAAGCCAGAAGTCGTGAGGTCCACACCAAACAGTTGAGCCAAGAAGATTGCCGCAACACCTTCGAAAAGTGCCGTACCATCCATATTCATCACTGCGCCAAGTGGTAACACCATGCTACTTGTAGTTTGCGATACGCCCAGCTTTTCTTCTGCGCTCTTCATTGCCAGTGGCAAGGTAGCAGAGCTTGAAGACGTTGCGAACGCCATCGCCATTGGTGCAGAGATGCCTTTGAACAGCGTACTAATACGAATCCCAGTCATCACCTTGGCAATAGTCGGCAGGACAATCGCTCCGTGGATCAAAGTCAACACAAACACGAGCAAAGCGAACAGTGCCAATTGCTCAAACAGTGACTCGCCACCACGAACGGTAAAATCAAGGACAATGGCGAAAACCGCGAGCGGTGCTAAACGAATTATCCAACCAACAATGGTATTGATGCTCTTATTTAAGCCATTCAGTACCTCAAAAATCAGGTGTTTTTCTGGCAATGAAGAAAGCAAAGCAATGCCGAGCATGAATGAGAACACGACAATCGCGAGCAAGTTACCGTTAGTTAACGCGACTACTGGGTTAACTAAAGCAATACTAAAAAGCTTGCTAGCAATCGCAACTCCTCCTGCCGCATCTTCGCTGATAAGCTGAACATCGTCCCCAATCGTAGCAACGCTGGTTAAAGGTTCCCAAGCAGGCAACAGCAGTGAAGCCCCCAAGCCCAAAGAGATAGCTATCAGCGTCGTGAAGCTATAGAAAAGCACCGTATTGCGACCAATTTGCTTCAATCGAGTTATCAAACCAATGCTTGTTATACCTTGCAATAACGAGAATAAAACCACTAAACCAACGACCATTTTTAGCAAGCCGATATAGGTAGTTTTGCCAAGCATTAAGAACTGATACCACCCCGTTTGGGCAATACACGAGGTTGAAGAAATAAGTTGTGCAAAAAGCCATGCAAGCAAAGCAGCTAACATTAACTGTAGAGGTAAAGAGTGGCGAAGTTTAGTCAACATAAGGACAATTCCAGTAACCCTGTAGGACAATTCAGATACTTTTATTAAAGGGACGAACCTTTAATAAAAGTATTCCTTGGTAAAGCATGCCTAGGAAAAAATAAAGTCCGTTAGATTCAATCTAACGGACTTTATGAAAACCAGATGAGGTTTAAGATCTAAGGCTATTTATCCATGTGTAGAACAGTGCGGATAGACTCGCCTTTGTGCATTAGCTCGAATGCTTCGTTTACGTCTTCAAGACCCATAGTGTGAGTGATGAACTCTTGTAATCCGAACTCACCCGCCATGTAACGGTTTACGATTTCCGGAAGCTCAGAGCGGCCTTTAACACCACCGAAAGCAGAACCACGCCATACACGACCTGTTACTAGTTGGAACGGACGAGTTGAGATCTCTTGGCCAGCACCTGCAACACCAATCACAACTGATTCGCCCCAACCTTTGTGACAACATTCAAGCGCTTGACGCATCACGTTTACGTTACCGATACATTCGAATGAGTAATCAACACCACCGTCTGTCATCTCAACGATAACGTCTTGGATTGGCTTATCGTAGTTCATTGGGTTAATGCAGTCAGTCGCGCCAAGTTGTTTTGCTAGCTCGAATTTGCTCTCGTTGATATCAACACCGATGATTTTGCTTGCACCCGCCATACGAGCACCGATGATCGCAGAAAGACCGATACCGCCTAAACCGAATACAGCAACTGTGTCGCCTTTTTCAACTTTAGCTGTGTTTAGTACCGCACCCATACCTGTGGTTACACCACAACCTAGAAGACAAACTTCCTCAAGAGGTGCTTCTTTGTTTACTTTCGCTAGCGAAATTTCTGGAAGTACAGTGTACTCGGAGAAAGTAGAACAACCCATGTAGTGGAAAATTGGCTCACCGTTGATAGAGAAACGGCTTGTACCATCTGGCATTAGGCCTTTACCTTGAGTTTCGCGAACCGCTTGGCAAAGGTTAGTTTTACCAGACTTACAGAATTTACATTCGCCACACTCAGCTGTGTAAAGTGGGATAACGTGGTCGCCAACTTCAACGCTTGTTACGCCTTCGCCAACCATTTCAACGATACCGCCACCTTCGTGACCAAGGATAGAAGGGAAGATACCTTCTGGATCGTCACCTGATAATGTGAATGCGTCAGTGTGACAAACACCAGTAGCAACGATACGAACAAGTACTTCGCCAGCCTTTGGCAGTTCAACGTCAACCGTTTCACGCTTTAGCGGCTCACCAGCTTTCCAAGCAACCATAGCTTTAGATTGGATATGAGTTTGACCAGGTTTGATTTCGATAGTCATGTGATATTTCCTATATTAGTCAGTCAACGTTGAGCCTGTTTGTTATCGCTCTCTCGTTTTGTTGAGGCTAGTATAGGCGTGACCATTTAATATTATAATCCCATATTTTTGATAATTATTATTACACATTGGTAATAATAGATAGTGAGATTAAATTCGTCTAATGGAAAAAAGTTTGGCCGAGGCTAAATAAGTCTCTCCAGCTAACACCTTCTGTCTATCTGTTTGCGCATTATTTACCTATCATCACACTACCTACCCAGTAATGGTCAATACAATGACCAAAAAACGCAATATCGCATATCTTTCCCTCTCACAATAAGAGCGGTTTTAAGAGGCTTACGGAGATGCGCTTCCTTTAACGATTTGTAGTGAACGAGCCATTAAAATTCATACTCAACAGACGAAACACATAGATGACACCAATAAAAAATCCTTTGCTATTAAGCAAAGGCCAATTGAAATTGATGTGTCATATCGTTTAGGTACGCTGTGCAACTGAATCTCTAAGTACAAGACTACCAGTGGTGTCGATGGCATCTGCTTGTTCCGAACTTCCAACGATTCTTAGAATCGCTTTTTGCGTCATTTGCTCTAATGGAACGCTCACAGAGGTTAAGCTTGGTGTGAGGAACTCGCCCACTTTACTATTATCAAACCCAACGATTGAGATATCTTGAGGTAATGAATATCCCAGCTCAGTTAACGCCTTAATCGCACCAATCGCCATGTCATCGTTTTCAGAAAGAATTGCAGTGAAACTTGCTTTACTTGCCATTAAAGCTTGCGCGGCACGGTAGCCACTCTCCATCGTCCAGTCGCCTTGAGCAACGTTAGATTGGTTTAGCTCAATACCATGCTTCGTGAGCACATCTTGATAGGCTTGATAACGCTGTTCATCGGTCGACGAGCAAGCTTTACCACGAATCACCGCAATCTCTGTATGTCCCTGCTCTATGATGTGTTCAACCATCAAACAAGCACTTTGGTAATGATCGGTAGTGATCGCATGCTCAGGCTTCGAAGGCATTTCTCGGTTGAGCACCAAAATCGGTGTATCAGTGCTTTCGATGATCTGAGCAATCTCGCTTTCACTCAAGCATTGCGGATAAATAATGATGCCCGCGCACTTCATATCCAGTAGAAAGTTAATGGCTTTTCGCTCATCTTCAGCGCTGTGTTTACCATCGGTGATCACCAGTTGGTGGTTCGATTTTTCGCTATAGGAAGCCGCGTGATACATCAAAGATGAAAAGTAAGGGCCGTTGAAAAGCTCGTTGGTAATGACAAAGCCGATAAAGTTGGTCTTCTTGGTCGCCAATTGCTGAGCTAACAGGTTTGGTCGATAGCCCGTTTCTTGAATCGCATCAAAGACCTTCTTGGCAACGTCAGGCCTTACGATGTTCTTGCCGTTCAGCACGCGAGAGACCGTCGATTTCGAGACGCCAGCGCGATTCGCGACATCAAGCATTGTGACCATTCAATTACCCTTCTATAAAAAATTAGCCGACCTAAGCCAGCTAATTGTATTGCTTAATGAAACGGCAACGATCGCTGCCGTTTAATTGCAGGCATTCTAAATAGAGATACCGTTAGATGCAATCACGCCTTTGTACCACTCAAAAGACTTCTTGCGCTTACGCTCTAGTGTTCCTGATTGATCGTTGTGTTTGTCTACGTAAATGAATCCGTAGCGCTTTTTCATCTCACCAGTGGTGAACGATACCAAGTCGATACAGCCCCAAGGGGTGTAGCCCATCAAGTCAACGCCATCAATCGCTACGGCTTTTTTCATCTCTTTGATGTGATCGCCAAGGTAAGCGATACGATAGTCATCATTAATGCTGCCATCTTCTTCGATGGTATCAACCGCACCAAAACCATTCTCAACGATGAACAGTGGCACTTCATAGCGCTCATTAAGAGATGCTAAGCAGTAACGCAGGCCTGTTGGGTCAATCGGCCAGCCCCAATCGCTCGACTTGATGAACGGGTTCTCGACCGAATTTTCATGACCGCCGTCCATTGCTTCTTCAGTCGACTGATGCGAAGAAGAATCCAAGGTATTCGACATGTAGTAACTAAAGCCTAAGTAATCGGCTTTACCCTCTTTTAGGATCTGCTCATCTTCAGGCTGCATTTCGATATTAAAGCCTTTGATAGCCCAATCACGCTTGGCATAGCTAGGGTAGTGACCACGAACCATGACATCAGAGAAGAAATAACGATCACGCATCGCTTGCTGCGCCACCATAATGTCTTCTGGCTTTGAAGAACGAGGGTAGAAAGGCACCATCGCACACATTGCACCGATCTGCAGATCTGGGTTTATCTCATGACCTTTCTTAACTACCAATGCGCTCGCAACAAACTGATGGTGCACCGCTTGGTACATCGCTTCTTGTGGCTTTTTACATTGCGGAAACTTCACACCAGAGCACAACCATCCGAAGATATCTGCTGAGGTATTCATTTGGTTGTTGATCTCGTTAAACGTCATCCAGTATTTCACTTTGTGCTGGTAACGCTCCATCACCGTAGTTGAGTACTTAACAAAGAAGTCGACCACTTTGCGGTTCATCCAGCCACCGTATTCTTTCGCTAAATGGTAAGGCATTTCAAAGTGGCTCAGCGTCACTACTGGCTGGATATCGTATTTCAGAAGCTCATCAAACAGGTCATCGTAAAATTTTAAGCCCGCTTCACAAGGCTCAGCTTCATCGCCATTTGGAAAAATACGCGTCCACGCGATACTGGTGCGGAAACATTTAAAGCCCATCTCAGCAAATAACTTAATGTCTTCTTTGTAGCGATGATAGAAATCAACCGCCACTTGGTTTGGGTAGTTTTCACCATCGATTACACCATCGGTGATTCGACGTTGTACTCCATGAGCGCCTGCCGTTAACACATCGACCACGCTCACACCTTTACCATTCGCATCCCAGCCGCCTTCTAGCTGATGCGCCGCAACCGCACCACCCCATAAAAAATCGTTTGGAAATTCGTTGTTCATACCATCACTCGCTAGAAAATAGATAGGTTTAAGATAACAAACTTAAAAGCTGCAACTCTGAAACCCATTTCAAGATGCAATAAAGATACACATTGAAACCGGTTTCAACAACTGTTTTTGATTTTTTTTTGATCACCACGTGAATCTAAGGGGTAAGTGTTCACCAAGCCCTATTGACATAAAAAATGTGACCTTACGCAATTGATCCCACTTTGGCTATTGAGTGATCATTCTGAGAAGTAATTATGGTTTCATGACTAGAAAAAAGCACCTAAATACTAGAAGCACCACCTAAAGTCTCAGACTTGAATGAGGCTAAGGTGCTTATTAATGAGCTGTGAGAACAGCTCCGACATTATAAAAATAAACTAACCACTAGCTCCAAAAACTCTTCAAAATCGCCCTCATCAGACAGCCTTAAAGATCGCCATGAGCGAAAAAAGATGAAAGATCTGGTGGTCGCAATTCGAGAGGAGCTAAAGCAGGCCACACAGAGCATCAACGAAAACTCTCACTTCTAAAAGCAACGGATGTGGTTATCGATTGTTTTCCTGAAGCGTGCTCTTGTTGTGCTCAGTCTGATATCGATGTGCATGGTGGGCCGTACTACCGGCATCAAATCTTTAATATTCCGAAACCTACAGTCGGCATCACTAAATACCGATTATTTTCTGGTCAATGTCGCCACTGAAAAGAAGCAGTAACAGTCATTATTCTGGCTAACTGCTAACTGATTAGCTATTTATGCCCCAAACCGCATTTAACGAGGGGCATTGCTCATTCGTTTATCAATGGTGATCAAAATACTGATCATGTTGTGATTTAGCAGACTGATCTTGAGTTCCAGGGTAGAACTGTACGAGCTTCTGGTCGGCGAGAGTAAGATGAATCCAACCTTCTTTAACCCTTAACCAATTGGTGCCGTTTTTATCATAGACAATAGGAAAACGGCCCCAGCCAGAATCCGACACCTGCAGCTCTTGAAAACGTTCAATCGAGGTAAGCTGTTCGCTTTCAAAATTTGCATTCGAATAAACAGGTAAAGGCCTAATTGCATCGTTTGGTTTAAAAGTATAACAACTGACAGACGCAGAAATGCGGTCAAACCATTGATACGGTTGAGCTCCGGTTAGATCGTAAACCGTACAATCATTGAATTTGATAGCCCAGCTTTGATGATGTTTGAAGCCAAGGTAGCCAATCGGTTGAGATGGTTCGATTGTCGTCTCTGGTGCATCAACCTGCGCTAGTTCCGAAGATGCACATCCCGCCAAACTCAGACTAAAAACAAAAGCCAAAATACGCTTCATCATTCCTCCTCAAATACGTAAGTCATTCAATCAAGTCCTTACATTAAACGGTAAGTTCCAAGCGATTACCATTAGGATCGAGGACACAGCTCTCATAATAACCATCGCCCGTTCTTCTTGGACCGTCTAAACGTTCATAACCATCTTAGACGAAGCGGTGAGTCAGCTCATCGACGGCTTGTTCTGATCCCAATGAAATCGCCATATGAACAAAGCCAGTGAACTGATCATAGATGTCATCTTTTTTGGATTCAGGAACCGAGTCCATCTCCATCAGTTCCAAACGGCTACCGGTATTAAAAGATAAAAATTAAGAAGAAAAGCCTTTAGTTGGATTATGGTATTTCTGGTTAGACGTCGCACCAAAGTAATCTTCATAAAAACGTTTCAGTACTTCGAGTTGTTTGGTCTAAATCGCGATATGTTCAATCTTCATTTCTAACACCTAATGTGGATATTTAGCATTAGATTACTCCGCGAATAAGACGCAATAAAAAGAACAGAAAACGTCAAATACCTTCCTATTTATTTGGTGATATTTCACCCAGTCGCTGCGCAATATTGCCACATCAATTTGTGTAATAGATAGCTTTGCTCCATAGTCGGTGTTTTACACAATCGAGATTCAAACTGTGAGCTATTTTAAACTGATCATGCTAGCTGCTATATGGGGAGGCTCGTTCCTTTTCATGAGAATTGCAGCGAATCCTTTAGGCCCTGCGGTCCTAATTGAAGCGCGAGTTTTGTGCGCGGCAATCACCCTACTTTTGGTTTCTTTTTATCTAAAGAGAAAGCTCTCATTTAATGCTCACTCGAAACACTTTTTCATTCTTGGTTTATTTAACACCGCACTTCCTTTTTTGTGTTTCGCTTATGCAGCCCAAACTTTGAATGCTTCAACCCTTGCGATTTTGAACTCCACAGCACCGATATGGGCGGCGATCATAGGTGCGATATGGACCAAAACTGCACTTGAGAGCAAAGTTTTGCTTGGGCTAGGCATTGGTGTGACGGGCGTGACCGTGTTGGTTGGATGGGATGCGTTCAATATCGGACAAGAAGCCATTATTCCAATTTTTGCTGCCGTCATGGCCGCATTTAGCTACGGTATCGCGTCTAACTACACCAAAACAGCACCTAGGGTTGAAGCCTTCAATAACGCGCACGGCAGCATGTGGGCAGCGGTGTTAATCGTACTGCCATTTGTGTTTTTCATGCCTATGCGAGAAGCCCCCAATCTCACTATCACTACATCGGTCATCTTATTAGGTGCAGTATGTACCGGGTTAGCGTATCTGCTTTACTTTAATCTCATCAATGAGCTTGGTGCGCCTTCGGCACTTTCAGTCACCTTTCTAATTCCTGTATTTGGAGTCCTTTGGGGTAACTTATTCTTAGGTGAGGCCATCGGTATTAATACTGTGGTTGGCTCTGTCTTAGTTATCACAGGCACCATGCTGGTGACCGGTTTATCACCAACAAAGATGCTCAAAAGCGCACGCCAAAAGCGAAAACAAAAAGCGGAATAACCAGATATATAAACGGCCTCATTTTGAGGTCGTTTTTATTTAGTCTGCTGACTGAAGAAGCTTACTTAAACATTTCCAACTGCTGAACCACCGCTTGAGTCAGCTGTTCAGTATAAGGATTGATCTTCCAATGCTCTGGGCTCCAACCTTTTACGAAACGTTGGAAATCAGCCCACGCAACATAAAACAATGGTCGCCATGCGCGTTCGACGTCTTCAAATGAGAGCTGTGGTTGATAGTATGCAAGCGCCTCTTTCAAGCTCTGGAAGTAAGTACCTAACACCTCACTTTCATACTCTTGGCAATCTCGAGGCCTAATCGCGCTGCTCATGAACAAGGCGACGTCTTTCATCGCACACCCATGGCCAACGTATTGAAAATCGACTGCAGCCGCGTTTTCACTTTCCAGATCAAAACAGAAATTTGCGAGCTTAGCATCACCGTGCACTAAGGTTGGATATGGGCACTGTCTCAATAAACGGTCGATACGTTGCGCTTGTTGTTTCAAAGGTAAATCCGCCAAGGCACTTAGCTCATCAGGACGTGTGTCTAAATGCCAATAAGTACCGACTGGCCATAATGATGCTGACTGCTCTTGAGTGATATTGATGTGCTTTGCGTGAAAATTAGCCAGCCATTTTAAGCAAGCATAGCGCTGTTTAAACTCAACTGAGGCATAAGCATGATGCTGATCGCCTGAAGTTGGTTCATCAGTAGCGGCAAGTACATCAAACTGAGAAGTTAATGGGAAACCACTATCTGCTAAGTCTTGCATCACGATAAGCCATTCGTTGTCTGCTAATTCACATTGCAAACCCACGGGTACGGGGCAGCGCTCATCCCATTGCTGAGAGAACGATTGATACCAAGCCGTCTCTACTTGATAGGAATGCACTTTACGCTGATGAGACAACTTAGTGTTCCATCCTTTCGGGTGTTCAGTTTTATCGGGCAACGCGACATGTTTAACGATAACGCTGTTGAATCCAGCATCGCTACTATCTGTGAATACTAAGCGCACTAACTCGCCATAACCGCCCCACAAGCGCTGAATCACGTGAATATCGAACCCTTGATGGCAACCGAGTGACGTGGCTATTTTTTGATAAAGCTCAGAAGGTTGCTGAATGGAATTAACATAGGATTCGACAGGCTGTTTTGAAGGTATTGATTGAGACATATAACTTTTTTCTACGCCTTATCAGCTAAAAGATGTGACCATTGTGGCTGCCTATTCATGTGATGAACAACATAACTGCATACCGGGACCACTGTGTAACCCGCACGCTCAATTTCAGGGAGTATCGACTCCATCATCACCTTACCAAAACCCTTGCCTTGTAGTTCATCAGGGATTCGAGTGGAGGTGATATGCAGTACCTCGTCATCCTTTTTATACTTAACTACCGCAAACTGCTCTGGTTCTAACTCAACCGTGATCTGGTTCGCATCTTGATCCCATTTAACTGCCTGCATTCTCAACTCCTGCAAATAATGGATACGACAAACAATTAAAGTTTGAAGTATGAATTCCTTGTAATAGACTAACGCAAGTGCATTTACATAAAACTAAGCACTTATAAACAAAGAAATATTATTATAGCGTGTGGTTATAAATAAATTTCAAACTAATTAAAAGCACTCTATAAATTTCATCAGTACGCCTATTAAATCTAGCACGTAACAACCCCTTGTTAGCAAGTTATCAATATCTAACAGACGCATGTTGGCACATGGAGAACCTATAATGAACGCACCACTGAAGAAGCCTTTGGAGCATAATCAGGCACTGCAGGATCCTCGAAATCGAACCGGAATCACCATTAATAGTACTGATGCTTTGTCTATGATTGAGCATGGCAGTGAGCTGACTTTAAATGTCTCTACACCTGTTGGCACCAAGTTTATCGCTACAACTAAATTTATTGGCACTCACAGTGATAACTGTATCCTGATTGAGGTACCGGAAGTCTCCAGTGATGACCTACGCTTTTTCTTTCAGGAAGGCTTTTGGATGACGGCTCGTGCCTACTCTTTGCGAGGCGAAGGCGCTCTGATCCATTTTAGATCACAGATTCACCACACCATTGGCGAACCCTTTCCGATCATAGTGCTTTCCACACCAAGTACCATGCAATTGACGCAACTGCGTAAAGAAACGCGCTATGAAGTAAACCTAAGCTCTCGAGTGATCTTTGATGACCTACGCATGAACTGCGAGATTAGAGATCTCTCGAAGAGTGGATGTCGCTTTGTCACATCACCAACCTCTCGTCCAATTCAGGTTGCCGACCGAGTCTCGCTCGAAATTACACCAGAGAACTACAACGGTCCTTTGATTCCACTACTAAGAGGGATTGTGTGTAATCTGCAAAGATCAACGCACTACGCACGTTATGGTGTCGAGTTTGATGATATCGGTAGGGCTAATGCCAAGAACCTGCTCAGTAAGCTGAAGTTCGACGGCACTAAACTTCGTTTGCGTAACGCTTAAGCTCTAGAGATTGTAAGAACCAAAAAAAAACAGCCATCGATAATATCGATGGCTGTTTCGTTTATGGTTAACAGTTATTCAGCTAATTTACTTAAAGCGTTAAGCTATTTACGCAGTGCGTTGAGTTTAGCCTGAGCGATACCAAAGATAGTATCGATAGGGTAACTGCCCTCATCGCTCGCTTCACCTGCCGGTTTGCCGGTGAACAGCTCAATCGCCTCTGTCACATGATCAATCGCCCAGATATTGAACTCGCCCTTTTCCACCGCTTTCACGATGTCACTGCGCAACATCAGATTATGAACATTAGAGCGCGGTATGATAACCCCTTGCTCATTAGAACGACCTTTGATTTCACATACATCAAAGAAGCCTTCGATCTTCTCGTTCACGCCACCAATTGGCTGAGACTCACCGAATTGGTTCATCGAGCCAGTAATCGCGATGTCTTGACGGTTTGGCTGCTTAGAGAATGCAGATACAACGGCACAGAACTCCGCCATACTCGCACTATCACCATCCACACCACCATAAGACTGCTCGAAAGTGATGTTAGTCGTAAGCGGGACTTTAGCCGTCTTACCAAACACAGAAGAAAGATATGCCGACAAGATCATCACGCCTTTCGAGTGAATGCTACCACCCAGGTCAACGTTTCTTTCGATATCAATCACTTCACCATCACCATAAGCGGTAGTCGCCGTGATTCGGTTTGGCGCACCAAACATGTGATCCGTTGTGCTCAATACCGAGAGTGCATTGACCTGTCCAACTGCTTCTCCATCCACATGAATCAACGTTGTGCCGTTAGTGAAGGTCTCCATTACGCTGTCTTGCAGTCGTCCAACACGCATCTGTTGATTCGATAACGCTTGGTCGACGTGCGATGCACGAATCAGATTCGATTTCGAACCTCTCGCCACGTAGTTCGATTCACGAAGCAGATTAGCAATATGTGCTGAGTGCAGGGACAACTTACCTTGGTCCCCCGCCTGACGAGAACTGTGTTCAATGATGCGAGCAATCGCCTTGCGGTCACAGTGGAGCATATTGTTGTCATGGACGATGCTCGAAATGAAGCGCGCATAATGCATTTCAGAATCAGCAGTACGCTTCATCTCATCTTCAAAGTCAGCCGTCACACGGAACAGCTCACCAAATTCTGCATCGTAATGTTGCAGCAGTTGGTATGTGCGGTAATCCCCAAACAAGATGATCTTAACGTCCAGAGGAATAGGTTCTGGGTCAAGCGATACCGCTCCCGTTAGCGTCACCTCCTTCTCTAAAGACGTGAAGCTCAATTGACGAGAACGCAGCGCACGTTTCAGACCTTCCCATACGTAAGGTTGTTCTAGCACTTTTACTGCGTCCATTAGTAGTACGCCACCATTCGCTCGATGTAAGCTACCTGCGCGAATCAATGAGAAATCAGTAAATACGGTGCCTTTAAACGTTGCCGTTTCTACATAACCAAACAGAGAGTGATAATTCGGATTCTCCTCGACTACTATAGGTAGAGTGTCTTCCTTCTGGCTCACAATCACGTTCACTTTGTAACGACGCGGCATTTTCTTATCCAAAGAAGCCGTCGCGACTTCAGCCTGCTCAGTACTTTCTTCTAAGAAAATATCAGCGTTATCGACGATGTCTTTACGCAGTGCGGTTAGGTACTTTTTAATGTCTGGATATTGGCTGTAATCCTTCTTCAGTTGCTTGATGAAATGCGTAATCACATCTCGTGCCGTATCATCATTAAGCTTTTGAATCTTTTCAGTATATGTCTCTTCAAGCTCCGTCAGTTCACGAGAAATGGTTCGCAGCCCAACTTCCAGCGCATCAATGGTTTTATCAAACTGATCTTGCTCTTCCGGTGACAGCAGAGCAAAGCTCTCTTCGGTATGAAGCTCATCGCCGTTCATTGCCACAAACTGGTAATCACCTTGAGTGGTGATCGTCAGATTCACGCCGTTCTTTTTCGCTTCTTGGCTGATCGTCTCTAGCGCAGCTTGTTGCTTGGCTGCTAGCTGATTCTTTAATCGATCAGCACGGCTGAAATACATCTCATTATCGAACGCGAGTGGCATAGCTTTAATGAGCTTACGCATCAGCTTTTCAATATCTTGCTTTAAGCTGCTGCCCACGCCACGCGGAAGTTTCAATACTTTAGGTGTGCGAATATCTTCAAAATTCGCGATGTAACACCAGTCAAAAAGCTCCTCAACTTCATTAGGGTTTCGGTTGAGATAGCGCAGGATCATGGTGCGCTTACCCAGACCATTGCGTCCTATCGCATAAATGTTGTAACCCTTTTCCTTAATTGACATCGCGAACTCAACGGCTTTTTGCGCACGTTCTTGCCCGACGATTTCGTCAATTGGAGCCAGTTCTTTGGTCGACTTGCATGGTAGCTTTTCGAGTTCTGCTACCTGATACAGTTGTTCTGTATTGAGTCTTTGAATCGCCATCGCCGCCTCCTTAGTCCTCTATTCCTTGGGTGTAGATAAGTTCAGTGTAGATGTAATTGCCTATAAATTTAGTGACTTACGCTACACCGCTGGTCAACCGAACAAATAACGCACAATTTAACGCAATTTTATGAATAACAAGCTATTCAATTCATCAGACCTAACATATGAATGATTTAAATTTGCAATTGATAATAAATATCATTAACATTTTAAATATTATAAATCGAGGATGTGGATATGGAAATTGAACGATGCTGGATGCACTACCTAAAAGCTGAACAGTTAATGGAACAAGGTCACTGGCCAGAAGCGCAGCGCCTTTATGGTGATGTTCTCAATTCTCTTCCTCACCACATTCAAGATGCGGCATACCAAAGCGATATCAAGCCTTGCCAATTTGCCTGCCTACTTGCGGGACTCAGAGATGCAAGCGTGGCTCAATCTGAGATTCTCAACCGCCTAGGTCAACACAAGCAAGCCTTTGATACATTGAATCAGTCTTATGCGTTAATGCAATTTATCTCTCTTGAGAGCACAGAGCTGATTCAACGCACCCACGGGTTACTGGAAAAGCAGAGTGAAGATCTACTCAATCACCTGATAGCTTTTTGCAGTGCTCAACGCAGCTCGCATTGGATGCTAGAGCTAGAACAAATTCAACGTGCTCATCACCATTTTGGGCAACTTAAAACAACGTCAGAAGTTCAACCTTCACCAAACGTCTTAAATTGATAAGGATATATCATGTCGGACCGGGCTCTTCTTAATGTCAATAACCTCTCCGTTAGCTTCAAAACCAACGATGGAATCGTTGATGCGGTGAAAAAGGTTAACTTTACTCTTAAATCCAGCGAAACCTTGGCCATTGTTGGCGAATCAGGTTCTGGTAAGTCTGTCTCTTCTAACGCACTGATGCGTCTACTTCCAGACAACGCCATTATTGATCCGCAGTCTCAAATTGAGTTTGAAGGCGAATCTGTTCTCGAAAAATCAGAGCGTGAAATGCAGTCAATTCGTGGCGACAGAATCGGCATGATCTTTCAAGAGCCGATGACATCTTTGAATCCATACCTGCGCGTCGGGATTCAAGTGGCAGAAGCCATTATGTGTCACCGTAAAGTATCAAAGTCTCAAGCTAAACAGCGTGTGATAGAGCTGTTTAATCTTGTGCACTTGCCAATGCCAGAAAAGTCATACACCAAGTACCCTCACGAATTTTCGGGTGGTCAACTGCAACGCATCATGATTGCAATGGCACTGATTAATGAACCGGATATTCTGATTGCGGACGAACCGACGACAGCACTCGATGTAACGGTTCAAGCTGAAGTACTTTCTCTTATCAAAGAGATCCAAGGCAAGATGGGAATGGCAATTTTGTTCATCACACATGACTTAGGTGTAGTGAAACACTTCGCCGATCGTGTGATAGTGATGTGTAAAGGTGAACTGGTAGAAGAAGGGATGACTCAATCTCTATTCGATAGCCCTAAACATGACTACACACGAATGCTCATTAACTCGATACCTAAAGGAGCGAAAGATCCGGTAAGCGCCGCAGCTCCAGAGCTTCTGTCTGCTGAAGATATTCGCGTTAAGTTCTTGGTGAAACCGAACTTTATCAAATCAAAAAATCAGTACTTTGAAGCGGTGAAAGGCATCTCGTTGAACCTAAAACAAGGTGAAACCCTCGGCATTGTAGGCGAGTCTGGTTCTGGCAAGTCAACCCTTGGACGCGCGTTAATCGGCTTATTGCCAAGCTCAGGTCGCATTGTTTATAAAGGGCAGGACATCAGCTTACTCAACGAAAAACAGCGCCATAGCCTGAAAAAAGATGTTCAAATGGTGTTCCAAGACCCTTATGGTTCCTTGTCACCACGTATGACGGTTGGCGAAATCATCACTGAAGGCTTAACGGTGCATCAACCTCATTTGTCAAAACAAGAACGTTTAGAAAGAGCTCGTAAAGCACTGATTGAGGTTCGTTTGGAGCCAAGCTCAATTAACCGCTATCCGCATGAGTTTTCTGGCGGACAAAGACAACGTATTGCGATTGCCCGTGCACTGATTCTTGAGCCATCTTTCATTTTGTTGGATGAACCGACTTCAGCACTCGATCGCTCAGTGCAGCTAACCGTGATTGACCTGCTCAAAGACATCCAAACTAAGCACAATATTGGCTTCCTATTCATCAGCCATGACCTTTCGGTCGTGAAGGCACTTTCAGATCGTGTACTTGTGATGCAGAAGGGTGAAGTAATGGAAGAAGGCTCAGCTGAAGAGATTTTTAATGCGCCGAAAAACGACTACACCAAGAAACTCATCGCAGCGTCATTCGATTTAGAAAATAATTCGGAAAAAAATGCCGCTTAAAGGGAACTAATCGAGATTAACAGCGTCTTACAGGTACATTCTGAATAAATTCCTAATGAGTTTCGTTTTAGAATGGATATAGCAAAACTGGTTTGGCCGCCAAAAGAGAAATGTCGCATGGATGCGACATTTTTCGTTTCTAAAGGGAAATAATGTGCCTTTAAATGTCACTCCCTATGATTCAATCACTTCACAACTAACGATACAAAGACTTAGTCGATTCTCTAACAAGCAAATCAATCGGTTGTAGTCGTGCTTTATGTCTTTCACCTGAAAGTAAATTCAAAATAGACTGAGCAAACACCTCTCCAATCTCTTCAATTGGCTGCCTTAAGGTAGTTAATGCTGGCGTGAAATATTTCGACGTAGATAAGTCATCAAAGCCAATTACCGACACATCTTCTGGCACTTTGTAGCCTTGCTCATGAGGCGCTTTAATCGCCCCATTAGCCGTTTGATCATTGCCGGCAAACAGAGTAGAAAAATGAATCTTCGACTCGATTAATTCCACGGTTTTCTCATAGCCAGTTTCACTACTGAAATCCCCTTACTTGACGAGCTTTGGCATCACCTTAATGCCCGCTTCTTGAAGCGCTTTCTTATAGCCTTCAAAACGATTACCTGCGTCTGGTTGGCTTGAAAGCCCTTTGATATGAGCAATATTCACATGCCCCTGTTGGAGTAAGTGAAGGGTTGCCATGTAACCACCCAACACATTATCAATGTTAATTAAGCGAACATTATCTGCAACCATGTCATAGCCCACCGTAACCACCGGAATGTCTTGCGCATACTTCGAGATGTCTTCTTTGGTAATGCTGCCTGTCACGATACTCATACCATCGACATTACTCTTAGCTAGATACTCCAAAGCATGTATTTCGAGCTTTTTTGCCAATGCCCGGTAGCTATCACCAACGAATAGCTTTGGGCTATCAGTTACAAACGGCTAAAGAACACAATCTGCGCGAGATTGGACAACAATGTATAGCGATTAAATCGGCAAACGCAGAGATAACTCAAGCTGAGATTGCGAAGCAAGTTGGGCTTAGCCAGGCAGGTGTCAGTAAAGCGATGAAAGCTGCCAGCATCGCCGAGAAGCAGGTTAAGCTATTTCCAGTTGTAAATGCCCTTTCACATTCAGACTATGCCTTTTTAGATAAGGTGATGAGGACCTGTGAAGACAAAAAGCAGATTGCTAGCTTCTTAAAGAAAATTGAGCAAAGCCTTGTCAATATTCAGGCCGTAATTTCTCTTATGAGTTTGGGCACTTATCGAAAGAGATGCAAAATAAGTTAGATGAAGCGATCGCTAAGGTGTTAGAAGAGAAATAATCTCTGTAGTATCGCTGGTCAGTTGGATAGCCGAGTCCCCTATCCAACTAATCTTAGGAATTTTGGGACACATCAACCATATCACCTTGCAACAGTCTGACACATTGCAAACTCCAATCTCGCCTTCAAGGCTAGTTGCTTTTCTTCTTTTGTTTGAATTCCTAAGAATTTTCTTATCAGTGTCATGGTATCTCTTTGCCGCTTATATGTTTTTTTGTAAGACAATGCAATTAACGAGCCACAACAATAACCAATACTAATGAACTTGATGAAGTTGATAAGAATCTGTGATTTATAACCATCATCGGTAGTGCGATCAACTAACCAAGTCAAAAATGACAAATGTACAATTATTAGTCAGTGATTTTGCTCATTTAGAGAAATGCGGATAAGTTTCTGTACTGCTAAACATATAACGACACTACTTGATGGGGTAACGTCCGTGAACGGAAATGGACATTTCCTTTCATCTTGCTAAAGACGTCTTTGGGGTTCTTTTTGCAAAGTAATACAATTATTAAGCATGATGTAAGTAAGCTCTCTTCTTCTAAGATAAATAACGAGATAGGTCGTCTGTTTCAAATTGACATTTGCAAGCTGCAACTGTATTTATATACAGTCATTAAAACTGTTCATAATACATAATAGGAGCGTCTTTAATGGTAAGTCTTAGTTTAGAGAGGGGTATCAAAGAACTTGTCTTAGGTTTTATCAAGGAAGGATGTCCGTCCGTCAGGAATCAGTCTATTTCTGAGCGGCGACAAGGCTACTTGGACAGTGTCTCTCTTGCAGGGGAAAGCGAACCTGTCCATCGAGTAAGAGAGGTAGAGATTGATGGTTCAACGCTACGCATTTATAAACCATCTACTGAAGAGAAACTTCCAGTAGCGATATATTTTCATGGTGGTTGTTTTGTTAGTGGTGGGTTCGATACCCATGATCAACAACTTAGAAAACTGGCTAATGTTTCTGGTGCAATTGTCATAGCAGTAAAGTACCGATTAGCACCTGAGTATGCTTATCCAGCAGCACACGATGACGCATATAACTCAACTTTGATGATACGTAACCACTGTGCTGAATGGGGCGGTGACCCACATAATATAAGTCTTTTTGGAGATAGCGCAGGAGGTCACTTATGTCTCGTCACATCTTTACGATTAAAAGAACACTCTGACTGGCAACCTACAAAGCAAATTCTTATTTATCCTATGTTAGACGCGACTGCTTCGAGTCAAAGCTATGAAGATAATGGTAAGCACTACATCATTACCAAAGATACCTTGGTAACGGGATATGATATGTACTTAAACGAAGTATCACGGGAGCATCCTGAAGCAAGTCCTCTATATCGAACGGATTTAGCGGGTCTCCCAGAAACTCATATTCTTACAGCGGAATTCGATCCTTTAGTTGATGAAGGTGAACTTCTATATCGCAAGTTGCTGGATGCAGGAGTTGAAGCCCAGTGCAGAAGGTATTTAGGCGTAACTCACGGTTTTTTTCAGCTCTCAGGCATAAGCCATGCGGCTAAAGAGTCCATTAACCAAGTCGCTACTATTATCCAAAATAAAAAATAAGCACTACGTCAAGCTTTACTAAATTTCCTCGCTAAAAGGTTGGCTCACTTGACAGAAATCGTTCAGCACAAGATTTTAGAGTATAGATATTCAAATTAGAACGTCTTCAGTTTCATTGTAATGGGACAAAGACGTGTTTGTCGAGATCGGCGTCAGCACGTCTTTAGACACAAAGAGAGTTAGGATCGAAGATCTAAATCGTTTCGTGAACATTAGAAAGAGTATCTTGAGTCTTAAACGTTTGTTATACGTTTCCTTCCAACATGCAGCTGTCATACCAGATACCTTCGTAGCCATTGTTATCTATAAGGAAGCGCCCAATTTACTCACGATGAACTGCGCTCTTTCTTTAACTGATGTCTTTGGAACTTCAATTAAGTCATAGCCAAACTTTGTATAAGCACTAATCATTTCATGATATGTCGCAACCGCTTCATTAAAATCTTGCTTCCGTTCAGTATCATTTTCATAGATTTCTTCCCAAGGAGGAAAGAGGAAAACTATGCGGCAATAATCTAATTCATCACATTTGGCAAACAGAAGTTCCGAAACAGGTATGTGCTCAAGCATACTATACCCATACGAGTCGACAATGCTTCGGTCGTAAAACGTAATTTCAGTATCACCAAAGTTCCTGTAATTGTTGATTTCTTCAAGAACCATTTCATCTCGGAATGCTTTTTTATCCAACCAAGGTAATGCACTACCTTGCGACTTTACTTGGGCTTGAATAACTTTACGCCCAACTTCTGGTGCACTTTGATAACCCATCTGACATAACAGATCGATAACTGAGGTCTTACCTGAGCCAGGTCCACCTGTAAAAATAACTCTGTTGTTCAAATTTAACTCCTTGGATTCAAGTACGAAGTGCGACATCTCTGAACATAAAAACAATGAGATGCGATAATCATGAAGTTTGCTCCCGCCAAGAAGTAAAAAACATGAGATACACGCACCTCACTGAGAACGAAAGGTATATGATTTCTGCACTCAGAAAGCAAGGAATTAGTACCGCTATAATAGCTAGACAACTGGGTCGTCTCAAAGCTACTATCTATCGAGAAATTGAACGCAATTCCCGATACAACAGACACTTTAAAAGGTACTCCTATCAGGCGTGGAGAGCCCAACAAATGGCTCGCAACCGGCTGAGTCGCTCGCGCAGAAATAAGCGCTACAGCGAAATCGACATCAGGTTACCTGAAGCCTTGCTACGACTGAATTGGAGTCCTGACCAAATCGTCGGATACCTGAGGGTAAAAGGCTATCCAACAATGAGCCACGAGCTCATTTATCAGTACGTTTGGAACGACAAAACTCTCGGTGGAACACTATGGAATCACCTACGCCAATCCACTAAGAAAAGGCGGAAAAGGTATAACTCAAAAGACAGCCGTGGACGGCTAGCTGCAAAGCGTCATAATACCGAAAGACCAGCAAATGCTGAGCATAGAAAAGAGCCTAGTCATTGGGAAATTGATACCGTCGTTGGCCGCGGAACCAAGCACTGTATCGTGACTTTAGTCGACAGAATGACAGGCTACACTTTTATTGGGCAAATGGACGACAGAACAAGCGAGTCGCTCAACGTAAGAATGAGCAAAATCATGACCCGCTCTGACTTACCTTTCAAGAGGATAACTGCGAATAACGGCATTGAGTTTCATGGTCATGCACAACTAGAAAAACATCATAACTGTCTGTTTTAATTTGTAAATCCATACCACTCATGGGAGCGAGGGACTAATGAAAACACCAATAACTTGATACGACAATACTTACCAAAACGAACTTCTATGTCACACGTGACACAGAAGCTCTTCAATGAAATTGTACACAAATTAAACACGCGCTCACGCAAAAGGCTTGGGTGTAGAACACCAACGGAGTATATTCATGCGCATCTGTAAAAAGTGTCGCACTTCAAACTTGATACTAAGCAATGAAAGCGTTGAAAAATTGGTCGCTGTTCACACTGATAAATTAGGTCAAGAAACATGAAATTTTTAGAAAATTAATACCGAAAAGTATTAATTTAATATCAGAAACTTAGAATATAAAGTGCGTAAAATATCAGCTTAAAATCACTTTCATTTCATCAATAATGGCAGGCTCTATCACGGAAAACAGTGTATAAAAATGAGGGAAATACGGTGTTGTTTTGACTGGTTTTCATATATGAGAAACCTCAAAATCTATCAGAAATTTTGAGGCTTCTTAGTTA